>NZ_JAPEIB010000039.1:0-36621 GCF_028823735.1 Algoriphagus sp. NF | reverse complement strand
TTTTATAACTTTAAAATCGCTGCTTAACTAGTCCAACTTTTAAGCGGAAAGAGCACTTTGAATCATAAGAAATCAGTATATCTGGCTCTATTTTACGGATCCATTGGTCAGAAATTTTTTTCAGGCTGTCAAGACCTAGGTTCTTTAATCCTCCATCTGGATAATTTAAGAGATGCAATTTGACTCCAATTAAGTCTACCGAATTTTGAAGTTCCTTGCTCCGAATTTCTGCAAGCTCGCTTTTATCAAGTTTGCCAAAAGTATTTCCTGCTTCTCCTTTTGTCAGGCAAACCAAGTGTACAGCATGACCTTCACTTGCTAATTGATTTAGGGTGCCTGCCACGGTAATTTCATCATCTGGATGAGGAAAAAAAGCCAGAATCACTTGATTATTTTTCGCAGGAATCAATTGTGGTTTTTCTGGAATACCTGAATCATGAAGCAATTGGTTTCCAATGACAATCAATAAAAAAGGGGCTAGCAATAGAAAAAGCCCTATCGCTAGCCCCAACTTTAAAACAGTCTTCATTCAACCCGATTTAGTGTTGATAGAAAGCTCACCAAATCTCTTATTTCGCGTTTATTGAGCATTTCTGCCATAGAAGGCATACTTGATGGAGCTAATTTTTTCTCCTTTATCTCAGCATTGGAATAGCTTTTTGTTTCACCCTGTCCATTTTTGATTGAGACTCCCTCTGCCGAGTCTTTTTCAAGGGTTCCGCTTACCGTTTCCCCGTTCTCAAGTTCCAATGTCACAAAGCCATAACCCGGAGCAAGTCGGGCACTCGGTTCCACAAGAGCTATTAGTAGTTCCTCTCGGGAAAGTTGACGAGCAATTCCATTTAATCTGGGACCTGCGTTTCCTCCCATATCATCATATGCATGGCATCGAATACATTGAGCTGCTTGATTTTGGAAGAAAATGGTTCGGCCTTCCCGGACATTTCCTTCTGCCAAAGCGCCTTGGAATAACCTCCAATTCTCATCTCCGGCTTTTTCTTTAAGTAATTGCTGGAATTGTGAGATTAGAGTTTCTGAACCCGTTTTATCAATGGCTTCTTCCAATTCTACCCAAATTGGAGAGGAAATTCTATCTGCCTTAAAATCTGTAAGGATAGTCTCCCAACCTTCAAAAGAAGCGCTATTTTCCAAGGTAGAAAGCGTTAATAATGCTTGGCGTTTTTCCTCATTGGATTGATTCCTGATGATCGTCAAGAGTAGTTCCTGTTTCTGATCCAAAGGAAGTGCTGATTGCGAAAGCAAAGAAAGCCCAGCTACTCTTACCGCTTGATTAGAGTCCTTCATTGCAATCGGAATTGCCTCAGCAAGATCATCAGTTTGTAACCGATCCAGTGCCTGGAGGGCAGCAACCTTCATATCCGAATCAGAAGAGCTTTTGACCAAACTTAAAAGCGATGAAGAAGCATCACTTACTCCAGCTTTCCCTATTGCCTTTACGGCCTCCAAACGAGTATCTGCCTGATTGCTTGTAAGTAATGATAAGAAGACAGGTCTAGCCTTTTCTTGTAGCAAAGTAGGATCTCTTTCTACTTCTCCTCGATACCTTCCATCCACACGGTCTACTAAGGAAGGTTTGGACCAAGTACCTAAAGCAGCTATAGCCTCACTTTTCATCGCTTGAGGGATATCATTTCGACTGACATAGGCTAATAAATCATTTAATTGTTGCTCTCCTCCTAATCGTTGATTGGCACTGATGATCCTTCGAACTAATGGTTCAAAGTCAGATTTTGTGGTGTTAATTAAAGCTGCCAAATCAGGTAATGAGGCTTCGACAGAAAAATCATCATGAATAGCTCTCGCCGCTTCTGCTACAATCAATTCTTCAGAATCAGCTAAGAATTTGGATAGTCCTGGGCTTTCAAGCCTTCTTAATGCAATCACTGCTCCCATTCTGACAGCCTTTGATGGATGAATATAAAGTTGGGTGATTTTCTCCTCCTCGTTGATCCTAGCAAGTGCCAGACTCGCAGCATGCCGGATGTAAGCATCTTCATCATTATTGGCTTCCAAAAGATTGACCAGGCCGTCAAAAGCCTCCTTGTGACCCGCTCTTCCCAATGCCTCAGCAGCAAAAAATCTAACCCGGGCATTTTCATCCTGAAGGTTTTGAATTAGTTGACTGCTGACTTGGTCATACCGAATATCTCCAAGCCATTTGGCAGCTTGAGCACGAATTTCCGCATCCTCATCTTGCAGGTATGGGACTATTTTGTCTGCATATTTTCGATCATCCAACCTTGCCAGTTGACTTAATCCAACAATGGCATGAATTCTAGCTAATTGATTGCTCTTATCAGCTAATACCTTCTCAAAGGTAGCAGCCCCATCCGTACCACGCTTGGCCAACTCAAATTGTGCTTTGCGCCTTACGCGCAGATCTTCATGATAAAGCTTCGATTTAAGCTCATCTTCGGCAATAGTTTTGTAATCCGCCTGAAGTTCTTGTTTGGTTTGCTGTTGAAGTTCCCAATTTTCTGCACTTTCATCTTCAAGCTTCCAAATTCGACCATAATTTTTGGTTCCCCAGCCATCTATCCAATCTGCAAAATACAAGGCTCCATCCGGTCCAAAATCCATTCCCGTAGGTAATACTCCAGAAGCAATTCGCTCAGTTGACTTCAGTTCAAAAGTTGCTCCTTTAGGTTCTAATGTAAAGGCATGTATCCCGGAGTTAGCGGCATTGCCTACAAACTCCACAACGAAAAAGTGATCCTTCCACCTTGGCCCGAGACCAGCACCTGGGTTATAAACCATTCCCGTAGGACCAGAAACATAATTAGCAATTGGAGGAGTAATGAAAGCTGCTTGCTTTTCCCATCGAGGGGTAAAAAAACGTTCGTCCATCCAAACCTTGTATCGATTATTGTCAGGATCTCGGTATTTCCCGAATTGCCAATTGATTCGCCATCCGGTATCACTCCCATTGGTGATGTAGACCAATCGTTCCTTTTCACCGGCATGATCGCCGTCATTATCTACAGAAATCAAATTGGTATGTTCGTCGAAGACAAATTCATGAGTATTTCTAACCCCCATGGCATAGATTTCAAAATCAGAGCCATCTGGATTTGCTCTTGCAATTACTCCTCTATTTGGATATTTCCACTCTTTCCCATCAGGACCTTTTCCATTGAAGCCAATATCACCTATCCCCCAATAAACTCTACCATCAGGCCCCATTTCCAAGCCAGACATGCCATGAGCACCAAATCCAATATGAATTCCATAGCCGTGAGAGATAGACTCTTTTTCATCCATGATCCCATCTCCATTAGTATCCATCATACGCCACATATCAGGGCCTACTCCGACGTAGAGGGCGTCCTCCCCTTTCATCACAGCTCCGGCAACGTCCGTAACCTCATCGTTGAAATCCTCAACGATCATCTGGTATTGATCAGCATACCCATCTTGATCCGTATCGTCAACACGAAAAATCTGCTCCTTTTCTACTGTCATATCCCTCCAATCGTGAGAGCCATCACCATTTAGATCTTCCAACCAGGAATTGATTTCGCTTCGCTCAGGAGAAAGTTCTTCGTGTAGAAACTTCCGCTTATCCTCTATATTTTGAAGACTGATGGAGCGAATTTCCCAGTCCTGATGACCACGAATATCAAATTCTGAGTTTTTCTGTCTATTGGTTCGGGTGTAATAAAGTGAGCCATCATCCGTGATATGAATGGAAATTGGATCAAAAATCAATGAATCCACTGCCCAAACATCTAACTTCAAGCCTTCTTTTAGGTTGGGACTCACTTGAGTTTTGGCAGCAGCTGCTTGACTTTGAATCTCTTCCTTGCTTAAGGATTTGATCCTCAAATCAACAGGCTCATTTTTTTGACAAGCAAATAGGATAAAACTTCCAATCAATGGAATTGAAAGCTTCTTTAGGAATTTTGTGGGGTACATATTTCAGGTTTATGGTTTGCAAACCCAAAATAGCAAAAAGATAAAGTAATTCTTTTCCAGCCATAAAAAACAAAACCCCGATCATGGACCGGGATTTGTCATCTTTAACCACTAACAACCATAAAATAAAAAATGTAAATGTCTCGGGTGATTGAGAACTAAGTAGTCCGTACGGGAATCGAACCCGTGTTTCATCCGTGAAAGGGATGCGTCCTAACCCCTAGACGAACGGACCATTTTGGGATTATCAAGCCCTCTTTTTAAAAGGTTGTGCAAATATAGAAGTCTGTTTTTAGAATAACAAAGTGCCCTAAAAAAAATCTGATAATTTCTTATAAAGGCCTGATCATTAGGCTGAAAAATTTTACCCTAAAAAAGTGCTAAGAATGCCTAATTTTGAAGAACAAAGAAAAGCCAGAATATACCCAATGAACAAGAAAATTAGAGTTGCTATCAATGGATTTGGAAGAATAGGGAGATACACCACCAAGCTCTTGATGGATAAAGATAATATTGAACTGGTGGCTATCAATGATTTAGCCAATAACGAATCCATCTTGCACCTACTGAAATATGATTCTATTCATAGAAAGTTTGACAGGAAAATCAGTCTTGATGGGAATTTTTTAGTCTCTGAAGGCAATAAAATCCGGCTTTTAGAACAATCAAAACCGGAATTGTTGCCATGGAGAGAGATGGAGATCGACTTGGTCATCGAGTGTACCGGAAGGTTTACATCTAGAGAATCTGCTTCGCTCCATTTGGATGCTGGCGCTAAAAAGGTTTTGATATCAGCTCCTTCACCAGATGAAAGCATCAAAATGATTGTATTGGGAGTGAATGAGAACATTTTGACAGGAAAAGAAAAAATCATCAGTAATGCCTCCTGTACTACCAATTGCCTTGCTCCGATGGTCCAAATTCTCGATCAAAACTTCGGACTGGTAAAAGGCTATGCATCTACGGTTCACTCCTACACCAATGATCAAAACCTTCATGATGCGCCGCATCGCGACCTGAGAAGAGCAAGAGCAGCGGCTTATTCCATTATTCCGACTACGACCAATGCAGGAAAAGCTTTAGACAGGGTCCTTCCAAGGTTAAATGGAAGAATAGAAGCATCTGCTATGCGGGTACCTGTGCCTAACGGTTCTCTGACAGATTTGATCGTCGAAATTGAAAAGGAAGCGAGTGTAGAAGAAATTAATCAAGCTTTTGAAAATGCTTCAAAAAACCAATTTAAAGGGATTCTTCAAGTAGAAAGTGATCCGATCGTTTCCATGGATATCATCGGGAACCCTCACTCCTGCATCATTGACAAAGAACTGACCTCAAGTAAGGGAAATATGGTCAAGCTAGTAGGATGGTATGACAATGAAGCTGGATACTCCAATCGACTCGTAGACTTAATTGAAGTTATTTTCGAAAAAAAGCAAGAAAGGATTTAGAAGCGCATTTTTAACCGGATCAACCCCTAACTTCGCTTTAGCATCCCATAGTATTGCTCACGAATTTCTCTTGGATCTCTTTTTTGCAAGAAATTCTTGAACGCTATCAAATTGGCCCATTGCACCCTTAGCCAACTATTATTCTCGTATTTTCGTGCAGAAACTTTAATAGATTTTGGAATAATATAGAATTGATACTGGATTTTTATTCTTTTAACTAATTCAAAATCTTCCATGATGCAGAATTGCTCATTGAAACCACCCAAGCTGTCAAAAAGGTCCTTTTTAATGAAAAGAGTCTGATCACCTCCTCCTGATAAAATCCCATTGAAACGGGTAAACCAAGAATTAATTTTCAAGAGTGGATGCTTAGAATCAAAACGGTATCGATAACATCCCGCAAGCTTTCCATTTGCCACTGCCCTTTCAATATCCTCAAAAAACCCAGGGACAGGTCGGGTATCAGCATGAACAAAATAGAGTGTATCACCGATTGCCAACATAGCCCCCTTATTCATCTGAACAGCCCTACTAGACCTTTCAACTCGGATGAAAGTTACTGGATGTTTTAGGCAAATCTCCTCACTGAAATCCCCGCTATTGGCATCTACGACGATGATTTCATGCTTCTTCTCTGCTAGCTCCTTTTTCAAAAATGGAATCAAAGCTTTCAGGTTTTCTTCTTCATTTAGGGTCGGAATGATGACAGAAAGTTTCATTAAAGCAAGAGGATTATTTTTTCAATTACAGGGTTTAAAGTTGGAGCTTGAATTCCGACCTTGCTTGGTTCATTCTATAAAAAGCTCTGCTATACTTTTCTGAAGGAAATTTCACTTGCTTTTCAGAATCCTGCCATTCTTTCGGATCATTATCAAATTTATTTTCCCTCCAATTCATCGATCAAGCTTTTCATTTTTTGCCAATTTTCAAGAGTATCAATATCCGACCGAACGGCTAACTCACTGTAAGATATTCCTATCGATTTGATATTGGATTTAGTCTGGATAATTACTTCTGAAGTACTCCAATTTACATCATGAAAAAGTTGGGGAAAATACTGACTCATACCTAGCAGATAATACCCACCATCTTCTGCTGGACCTATCACCACATCCCGATGATTTAGTGTCTCGAAAGCCTCCAAAAACAATTCGGGATTTATCTCTGCACAATCTGTCCCAATTATCAAAACCTTCTGATAACCAGCGGAAAATAAATCTGAAAAGGCGTTTGACATTCGCTCGCCTAGTCCATTTCCAGTCTGAACTTTGAAATGATAGGATCCATACCGTGGCTTATCCTCAGGAACAAAATTGGAATAATAGAGAAACTTATCGACTGCCACCTGACTACAAATCCAATGAGTGAATTCACAAAGTCTGTCGTAAATTTCTAGTGCTTTATGATCCCCAAGATCCTTGGCTAACCGGGTTTTCACCTTGCCTAATTGAGCATTTTTCTGGAAGATGATGATTGCAGACCTTTCCATTATGCAACCCCTCCTCCGCAGTTAAATCGCATATTTTTATAGTATACCAAGCGAAAGCTTTTGAATAATCCATTTGAAAATGACTTCTGATATTTTCGAGTTTTATTTGGATTACTAGGATTAAAAAGCGTTTTCATAATTTTAACTACGATCTCATTAAGTTTTTTGGTTTTAGAAAGGTTAAAAAGGATTGAAGATTAACCAAATTGATATTTTACGATTTGGAAAAAACAGCATTGAACTTAAGTCAAAATTCGTTTTGATTTGATTTTCAATTCCTTAAAGCTAAGTTATCCCACCTGGTTAATTTATTTCAATTGAGGTATTGAGATTGGATTCAAAAACCACTTATTGATTAGCCTTTATATCTTGAATCCAATTAACCACCGAGCTGATAGAAGATGAGATTTTTGAATATTCTCCATTTGCGATCCAGTCTTTTCTCATTAATTGGGATCCCATACCTACACAAAGGACTCCTGCATCAAACCAGGGTTTGATGCTTCCCAAATTAGGTTCTACCCCTCCTGTTGGAATGATTTCAACCTTAGGCAGTACAGCATGAATAGCGGGCACAAAATCAGGTCCTAGAATATTTGCTGGATAGATCTTGACCAATTCCGCTCCAAGTTCTGTAGCTTGAAAAACTTCCGTAACGGTCCCGCAACCAGGTACCCACGGCACATCTACTTTGCGGCAATAGTCACCTAACTTCGCGTTCATAACTGGAGCGACAATGAACTCTGCTCCCATTTCAATAAACTCTTCGGCTTGCCAAGGATGATAAATAGTCCCTACTCCCAAGGACAGTCCAGGAAGGGATTCGGCAAGCCTTTTCAAAGCCGGAAACACAAGGGTCGCTCTATCCCCTCTATTTACTAATTCGATCACTCGGATACCACCCTCATAGGCAGTTTCCAGAAGCTTCAGGCATACATTTTCATCTGGGTGATAAAATATGGGCATTACTCCAGCTTTATCCATTTTCCTGATAAACTCACTTTCTTGATTTCTCATTTATCTTTTGATTGCTCCGGATTTGCCCTCCAGAATTTCCTTTATTTCCTCCTCAGATCCGATCAATACATCTCCTGGAATGCTATGTTTTAAAACGGCTGCACCCAATCCAAAGTCCAAGGATTCTTGGATAGACTTCCTATTTATTAATCCAAAAATTAGGCCACTGGCAAATGCATCTCCCGTTCCAACTCGATCTATAATATTTTGAATTTCAATTGATTCAGTACTTATTGATGAATCTTTAGTGTAGGCATTTGCTGATAGTGTATTGTGAGAGGCAGAATGTACGATTCGTTGGGTATTCACTATCATTTGGAGGTTTTGTAAATGCTGAAATGCAAAAGTCCTTGCCTCCTGTAAAGACTGAAAATCTTTATTTAAGCACTGATTGAAATCACGGGTTCCACCAATTATATGGGTCGTAAGTTCCATCATTCGAGGCATGATTTCATCCGGACTCTTTCCGTATTTCCAAAGATTAGATCGATAATTAAGATCGCCTGACACAGGGATTGAATTTTTTCTAGCGGCTTCCAAAAGCCTCAAAGTAAGATTAGCAGATTCTTGAGAAAGGGCCGGAGTAATACCTGACCAATGCACCCACCCAAATTCTTTGAGTATCTCCTCCCAATTTTCATCACTCCCATCATAGGATGAAAAACTACTATTTGCACGGTCATAGACGATTTTGGAGCTTCTAAGCCCAGAACCTTGCTCTAAAAAATATACTCCCAATCTTCCAGGAAGAAATTTGACAAAAGTGGTATCAATTCCATTTTTTCTGAGATGGGACACTGCAGCCTTTCCTAAATCATGGTTGGGAAAAGCGGTCACATGTGATACCTGCATTCCAAAATTGGACAATCCCGCTGCCACATTAGCCTCAGAACCACCAAAAACCAGATTAAATGAGTTCGCTTGTGCTAATCGCTGATTATCAGGCGGACTCAAGCGAAGCATTATTTCACCTAAAGTCAGTACTTTTTTCATAGAAATTGGAAAGAAGAAAAATAGATTATTAAAGTGCTAAATCCAATCTTGACTCCATAATCTTGCGAAACCGATTCCAATAAAAAAGCCTTCCCAAAATGAGAAGGCTTCCTAAAACTGATTCGTTTGGAGGATTAGAATCTTAAAGAAGCTTTAACAACAGAGCTGCCTTTTCCATTTGTTGGGTTAAACCTTCCTTCTACAATGCCTTCTCCTGATGCGCCTCGAAATCTACCTGTCCCTCCGACGATTTCTACTTCAGCAACAAAAATGGTCAATGTTTCATTTATCGGTGTAGCTATATTCTCCAGACTCTTGAAAAATATCGCATTTCCTCTTCTGTCAACAGTTACTGAACTCACTTCATCAGGGATTTTTTTCAATCCTAATTTTGCCAATTCTTCGCCGTAAAACTGAGTTACGGGAGCACCAATAGATGTTGTTTCACTGGTTGCCAATTGATTAATATAAGAGGTAGCTCTTCCCATGAAGCGCGCAACACCTTTGCCTGTTCCTGGCAAAAAGGTAATTTCGTTCACTGGAATTTCTGGATTTTCGTTGGGAAAAGAAATCGGCGTGATTTGGTTTGAAAATACCTCCATGTATTTAAATGTACGCCCCTTTCGAAGGTTTTCAGACTCTGGGATTTCAGAGATTTCCTCCTCCGGCAATTCGGTAACCTGCACTTCTTCCGCTTCCTCAAGTCCTGACATACAGGAAGAAGCGATGAAAATTAGACATAAAAATGCCATTAATTTTCCTGTCAAATGGATCTTTTTCATTTTGATTTTTTTTAGGGTGATTGAATAATTTGGTGATTTTTTAAATAAAACAGATAAACTGAATATGAAACTTTCTATTTCAAAATCAGATTATTGCATCTTACACCAATAAAAATGCCAAACATTCAACTTTCCACAAGAAAAAATTTTGCTTGTGCAGCAGATTCCCTAATTTCTTTAGCCGCTTGATACTCCTTGGAATAATACCATTGCCTTGCAGTTTCTTTATCTGCAAACTCTAACATTACCAAGCGGTCATGATCCCAACTCCCTTCCAATGCTTCTACGGGATTACCTCGAAGTACAAATTTCCCCCCGAAAGCTTTGACAGTATCAGGGGTGAGTTTTTTGTAAGCTTCATATTGCTGTGGATCAGAAATATCCACTTGTACTATAATGTATGCAGGCATAGTTAAATAAGTTTATTCGAATCCAAATCCAGCAGCATAGCGAACTTTCGCATAGGATATTTTTCGTTTGGCCGCCAATCCATTCAAGGTAATTTTAGCATCAAAAACAGACACTTCGCGTGCGTTTACCAAGAACAAGGAACTCTCTCCCATTTCAAATCTACGGAGTTCGGCATTCAGTAAGCGCTCTAAGTTGAATACATTTTCTCTCAAGGTACTTACCTGCTGATTGATCACATTCCAAGAATTGATTTCTCCTTCCAGTTTGGTTCGTAGCTGTAATTCCTTCAAATCCCTGGAGTTTTGTTTGAAGTCAATCTTAGCTTTCGCAAGTCCCAGGGATCCTCTGGCTTTTCTCCATAGAATGGGCGTGTAGACCGATACACCGAACTTATAGTTATTCTCAAAGAATGGAGATTGCTCAAAACCACCAAGTTCTTCTACCAGAAAGTTATATTTTAATTTTACTACAGGCAGAAGAGACTGTCCTTTTAGCTGCCGATCTACATCCAAACTTGCCAATTCGAAATCAGCAATCCGAAGATCCGGATGGATGCTGATGTTTTCCCGAAGTTCTGCTGGATCGATCGCGTATTGATCATTCTCCACGAGTGGCTGAGGAACCACTGTTGGATTTAGAAGCATAGGTTGCTCTTCTTCATTCCAAAGGAAGGCACTAAGCATCTGCGTATCAACAAAGAATTGATTCTGCAATCCCTGTAATCTATACTGCCGACTCAAGAGCTGCGTATAAGCTTCCACTGTATCAATGGCGGCAACGTCTCCTTGCTCAAAGCTTAACTTTACTGCACCATATCGGATTTCAGTCAATCGAACTGCTTCTTCAAATGCCTTCATATTGGCATAGCTCTCTGACCATTTCCAATACATCTCCACCCCTCCTAAATACAGCTCATTCAGAATTGCTATCCGCTCAGCCTCTGTCGATTGCTGATAAAGCTTCGCTTGTCTGAGCATGGCTCTTCTTTCATCTAAAATTAAACCCTGACCCAGATTGACTGCAGCACCGGCAGCAAAAAGGCCACCGGAAGGCACTGTAGCTTCAGGATCTAGGAATTGACCGGTATTTTGCTCAAAAGTACCCAAAAGCTCTACTCCTGCTAATGTCGGAACAGTAATCCCAGCTTCTCGTCGATCATAGTATTCGGTATCCTTGAAAGTCTTTTGATCCAAGTTACCGAATAGCAAGGGATCAAAAGCACCTCTTGCAGTTCGAACCTCCATGGCCCCCATCTCAAGGGTAATATCCGCTTGACGAGCTACGGGATGGTAAGATCTAACCCAATCCAGGAAACTCTCCAGTCGGAGGGTATCCATTTCTTGGCTCCAAACATTCTGAAAGAAAATAAACAGTAACGATGAAAGAATAAGTTTTTTCATTATTTCTCTTTCGCGATTGCATCTTTTTGTTCTTGGGTATAGTAGTCAGCCGGGAAGCCATTGAGCTGTCGCCAGATTTCATACCAAACAGGAACATCGTTCAACAAGGCAATACCATCTGCTCCCGAACCAATTCGTAGCATTTCTGGCCAAGGCTCCTCCTCCGGATCCTGTACTACCACCACTCTGTACTGATTATTATTACCAGCAAACTGATCAATCGCCGTAACTACACCTCCAAATGTACCATTGGATATCTGTGGCCAACCAGAAAAGACGATCGCAGGCCAACCGTCAAAAATAAAGCGAACCTTATTTCCAACTTTAATCAGAGGTAGATCTACAGGCTGCACATACATTTCCACTGCCAATTCAGCGTTAGCGGGAACGATATTCAAAATCGCATCCCCTTCTTTGATCGTCTCGCCAAGGCCCACTTGTATGGCTCTTGCCAAAAAACCGTCTTGTGGGGCAAGAATATGTCGGAAGTTAGTCCGAGCCTCATAATTGGAATACTGATTTTGAAGCTTGGTAACCGTCTCTTCAGCATCAAATTGGGCTGACATAGCAGTAAACTTCTCTGATTCAGCTTTGGCAAGTTTATCCTGAAATTCAGTCCGAATCGCATCCAGTTCAATCTGAGCAGTAATCAATTCATTTTGACTGCTCAGGAAGTCATTTTCTGCAGCTACTACTTTGGCCTGAACATCCTGAAAGCTAAGTCTCCGGGATTCCAGATCAGTAAGGGATCGAAGCCCTTCCTTGTACAATTCTTCCCATCGGTCAAGTCGTTCTTTTCCGATCTCAAAATTGATCTTGGCTTGTTGGAATTTGATACTATCCGACTCTACCTTCAGCTCCGACATCCGAAGTTTATTTTCAGCCTGCTGTAGTTTCAGCACATTATTCTTTTTCATTGCCTCAATCTGCATCTCCAAAGCATTTACCTTTTCCCGATAGGATAGCGCAGATTGATTTTTAGCATCCACTCGCAACTGGGTTCGTGGCAAGAGTAAGGTATCAAAATACTCATCTTTGATCTCAGAAATCGTCAAAATGGTATCTCCCTTTGCTACAAAAGCACCTTCAGTCACATACCACTTTTCTATTCGTCCTGCGATGACAGAATGAATCGTTTGCGGTCTTTGATCCGGTCTCAGTGCTGTTACATAGCCTTTGCTTCGAATATTCTGAGTCCATGGGATAAATAGGATCAAAAAGAACACCATCATGACACTTGTCAGGATTCTAATTCGCTTTTGACTTTCTTTCAGTGGCAAGGTCATGACCAAACTCTTTGCTCCACTGAATGGAATCGATTCTTTGATTCTTACTTTAGATATATTAAGCATGGTTAATTTCCTTTTTTCAATTGAACGTATCCAGAATAATCTCCTTGGTAGACCACACTACCTCTTTCCATTAGGATTACTTCATCCATTCTTTGAAGGATCGCATCATCTTGGGTCACCGCTATCAATGTCCAATCACCCTTTAACAAGTACTCAGTAACTCGTTCTTTGACCTCATCGGTCAAATAACCAAGAGCATTTTCCATGACCATGGCTTTAGGTTTCCCAAGCAAAGCTCGGCAAAGCAAGATGCTTTGCATCATTCGCTTGGAAAGCCCTTTGCCTTCCGGTTGAAGTTCGGTATTCAGATCATCTGGCAATTGATAGATAGATGATTTCAATCCAGTTAGTTCTAAAACTTCAGTCAATTGATTTTGATCGTACTCTCTACCAACGGTAATGTTTTCTAAAATGGTCCCGTGAAATATCTGTTCCATTTCCAGAAAATCCCCTACCATAGACCGGTACTTCTCTTTATTGATCATTTCCAGCGAAAGATCATTGACAGTCACAGTGCCTTGGTAATTTTCATAAAGTCCTGACAAAATCATCAGCAAGGCGCTTTTACCACTACCGCTTTCTCCTGTCACAGCTACCTTTTTACCGGATTTGATTTGAAGGGAGACACCTTTTAGAACTGGTTCGATTGAGTTTTTAGTCTGAAAGACTACCTTCTCCATCCCAAACATCAATCCAGATTCGAATGCCTGAATCACCTTTTCATTTCCTTTTGAATCTTCAAGTTCCAGATCCATTACGTGACCAAGCTTCTCCGTAGCGACCAGGGTATCATAGACAGTTTCTAGTGAAAGAATCAGCTTTTCTACCGAGTTAACCACTAGGATAATGATCACTTCGGCTGCAACGAATTGACCGATACTGATTTGCTCTTCGATCAAAAGTAAACTTCCCGCAACCAACAAACTCGTGACAATCAATACCTTGAAGGCAATCATGATTTTGTATTGGAATATCAAAACCCCAAAGTGCTTGGAACGGAAATCCACATAATGTTGAAGCAATTTATCGGCACGAAGGATGGGTAAGCGGGTATTTCCTACCAATTTGAAGGAGTTCATTGTGCGCCCTATTTCTTCCAACCAATAAGCAGTTTTGTACTTATAAGTGGACTCCTTAAGTGCCGTCTCCATTCCCTGAGGACCAGTAAAGTAAAAGATCAGGATAAGCAGTGCGATCAAAACCAAACCGAAAATGATAAAGGTCGGGTGGTAAAAGGACAAAAGCAGCAATCCAAAAATCACCTGTAGCAATGCTGTGGAGAAATCGATCAGAATTTTGGAAAGTCCTTTTTGCAAATTGACTGTATCAAAAAACCTATTGACTATCTCAGGTGCATAATCCCCCTGCACCGCTTCGGGCCTTACTCTTGGAAGTCTGTAGGCAAGCGAAAGTCCTGATTTACTAAATACACGCTGCTGAAGTTTCTCCGTGATTTGCAATTGGGAAATCTGAAGAAATCCTCCAAAAGCAACCCCAGCTGCCACGATAATGACCAATATCACCCAGGATGTCGATATTCTCCCTCCCAAAATGAAGTTCAAAATCGCCTGAATTCCCAGTGGAAGGGTCAGCGTGATCAATCCATTGAGGACTGCATAGAAGTAAATTGAGTAAACTTGGCTTTTCTCCTCTTTCAGAAGGCTGAAGAACCGGCCAATAGGTGTGATGCCTGAATTAGTTGTCATTTTGAATGGTTTTTACGACCAATTGATGGAAAAACTTATAACGCTCTAGTTTATTGAAGGAATTTTCAGTCATCCCAGGAAGATGCTTTGAATTAAAATTTTGAAGTAAACTCGACTCCAGCACAGTGTACACGAGCGTTTTTGGAAATTTATAATCAGGATTGAGTTCTGAAATAATATCCGCTATGCGCTCGCCAAACTTATAAACTTGGGCAAATACTCCTGCTTCGTGTTCATTATCCACTTCCTTGGTCAAAAAACCTTTTAGCGATTCGTTGATGACAATTTCCCGAAGACTGACGGGATTAAGGTAGTCATTCTTTTGAAATATGGGACCATCAGATAGCAGTCTAATGGCCACCGATAGACGCTCGGCCGGGTCATTCAGATTTGCAGTACCAAATACCAGATTATGCTCCATCCAGCCCCAATACCAAGCAGTGAGATACAAAAGAAGCTTGTGCTTATTTTCAAAATAGCGATAGATGGCCGCCTCTGTACTCCCTATTTCCTGTGATAATTTCTTGAATGTAAAATTCTCCAAACCCAACTCCTGAATCAATCTGGCACTTTCCTGCACGATTGATACACCTAAACTGGAGCTGAAGGGCTCTTTCTGATAAAGGTTGGGATTGACCTCAACCTTCATTTTACTGAGTATCGCCTCCATTTGCTGATTGTTGTTTCAGCCGTTGTAACGAGGCTTACTTCGATTTGGTTTAGTAAAAGTTCGATTTTTGTTAGTAATATTTACAAAAGGCGAATTAACACTATCAAAAGTCACGGTAAATCCATGCCCAAAGCATCAAAAGAGGATGTATAATCACTAATCTTACCCAGCCCACCCATGCCGGAGCACAGAGACCATCCGGAACACAACCTCCAATCTGAATGAAATAGACATGACTTGGAATAAAAGCTATCAACATTAAAAGGATACCGTAGACGGAAAGTTTGCGAGTTTTGCGAATCAGTAACCCTCCTGCTAAAATTAGTTCTGCCAACCCTGCCAGCGTATTTATAAGAATTTTATCTCCCAAATAATCAGGAATTAATGGAATGTAAAATTCAGGGTTGATAAAATGATTGATCCCTCCTACTCCGTAAAATATCACTAAGAGATAAGAGCCTACCTTATATATTTTTGATTGCATCTTTAGCTATTGAGGTTGAAAAGAATTTGCCTTAGCCAAAATTAACCCTTTCTTGCAAGCTACTGCAAAAATTGGATTGATCCTTCATGCCCGATTGGTTAAAAAAATATCTTCCTGTCAGAAAATCAGTATTCTGGCCACCAGTTTTATTATTGGTTTTTGCATTGGGCTTGAGCACTTTTTACCCAGATGTTTTTCTGGGTCAAATCAAGGAAATTCAGTCTTGGATACTACATAATTTCTCGCTTCCCATCAGCTATTTATCGTTTATCATGGTTGCCCTGATTATTTGGGTGCTCTTTTCTCCTTTGGGGAATTATAAAATCGGTGGACCGAAAGCAAAACCTAGACTTCATTTCTTTTCTTGGTTTGCCATTGTGCTTTGTACCACTATCGCCGTTGGAATCTTATTCTGGGGAAGTGCCGAGCCACTTTCTCACTTTCTTTCGCCTCCCAAATACCTAAATAGCGAATCAGGAAGTGAAAAAAGCAAAATCTTCGCTTTAGGTGCTTTATACTTTCACTGGGGTATTACTCCGTATTCCATCTATGCAGTACCAGCTCTTTTGTTTGGATTGATCTATTATGCGAGAAAGAATCGCTTTCGATTAAGCTTAATGCTTGTTCCCATTTATCCAGTCCGATCCAATGGCATAGGTTCCAAGCTTGTAGATATGGTAAGCCTTTTTGCCCTTGTCGCGGGCATGGCTGCTTCTTTGGGAGCGGGCATTTTAAGTTTGGCAAGTGCTTTAAGAGGTAGCCTTCCCGAGGCTGATTTTCAGTGGTTGACTCTTTTGGTAATGGGTCTAATTGTAGCCACATTTGTAGTGTCTGCCAGTACGGGGATTGATAGAGGTATTCGTAAGTTATCACTTTTCAACCTATGGTTTTTCGCGCTGTTTGCGCTGCTCTTTATCTACATCTCATGGGACTTGCAACCTCTCTCCAATATTCTGCCTGGCTTGAAGACCTATGCTTCTTGGTTTCCAGATCTCAGCCTGCAACTATCAGGAAAAGGGGCTCAATGGACCTTTGATTGGACTACCTTCAATTTGGCCGTTTGGATGGCTTGGGCGCCTATTACAGCATTGTTTCTTGGAAAGATCGCCATTGGTCGAACTGTCAGGGAATTTATCTTAGTCAACTTATTCCTTCCGGCTTCTTTTTGTGTGGCTTGGATGGGGATCTTTGGTGGAACAACGCTGGAACTAGCCGGGAACGATCCTGAATCTTACCGGACCGCTTTGCAAAGCTTAGGTCCCGAATCCATTATTTATCAGGTTTTTGGAGATTTAGGTCATCTAAAGGCCTTTTCCATTTTTTTTGGGATAGGAATGTTTATCTCTTATGTGACAGCCGCCGACTCCAGTACAGAAGCCATGGCTAGCCTTAGCATGAAAGGAAAGGTCGAGGATGAATTCCAAGTAAACTCGGGTCTGAAGATTTTCTGGGGAGTTTTGCTTGGCTTGATTTCTTGGGTAATGATCAATTACTCCGGAATAGAAGGAGTCCGGATTCTTTCCGTAATAGGTGGTTTACCGGCCTTTTTCTTCCTTTCACTGGCAAGTATCAGCCTTTTTATTCTGAGCCTAAAGCCCGATAAATTCCTATGATTGATCTCCTCGGTATTTCAGCTTTCCTAATCCATAGAGATATAGCACTTTGGAATAGCGAAGCATCAGAGGCATCAAAATAGAGTTCAAGACCACAATAGTGCCTAAATAAGTCCAAATAGTCGGTTTTTCGACCAAAACAGTTACAGCAACAAATACCGTAATAAACAAGGCTACTGAAAAAGCATAACTGATATACATGGCCCCATCATAGAAGCTCGGCTCTGGCTGGAAGTTCGCATCACATACGGCGCACTTTTTATTAATGGTGGTCAATTTACGATAACTGAACATCGGTACCGGAAAAAGATTTCCCTCTCTACATCGCGGGCATTTCCCCCCTAAAATGGCTCCACCAATTCCTTTTGACATGTATTATTCTAAATTTTGCGCAAAAATAAATACTCCACTTTTCCGAAATGTGACTGATCACACAAAAGAAAAGTGGAGCTGAGTTGAATTATCTTATTTCTTCAATATCATAATCTTTTCCCTTACCCCAACGAAGCAATTCTTCCATGGTGTAAAGTTCAAGAGTATCTAAATCCTTCACTTTAAAATTATCCCCGTTTAAACGGGCCATAATCTCGAGTTGACGGACTTCACCTTGATTGATCAGTAGATATCGTCTTCCAACACGAAGATTATCTAAAGCTATGGGCATCAGGCTTTATCCATGATTACGACTCCAGTAGCTTCGAAAGTGATCTCTTTCTTAGGAGCTACGATTGCGTCGATCTCTTCCTGACTCTTTCCCTGATCTTCTGCAAAATGCTTGAGCGTCTCCACATCGGTCTCTGTAAAGGTGGCTACACCTTCCAGTACAATTGGGAAACCTTGGGAATTGGTTGGGACAAAGAAGCCATAATCTTTGAAAGTAACGCGCATACTTTCACCACTTGGCAAGTCCATGGTCAACCAGCAACCTTTTTTGGTACAAACCTCCTTGATCTCACCTATGATTTTTCCTTCATAAGTTCCATTTTCCTCTACTACCGGCACTAAGTCAGAAAGAGCAATCGCATCTGATTCAGCAATAGCTGCACCATACATGCCAGGAACTACCTCTGCCACACCAATGACAGCTTCAGCAGATTCCTCAGCTTCATGATGCATCTCCTCAGCGTGGTGGCTGTCAGAATCATGATGGGATTCTGAGTTTTCACTTTTCTGACAAGAATAAAAAGAAACTGAAACGGCTAGAATGCCTAAAAGCAATGATTTCTTCATCATGTTTTAATTGATTTTTTTCAAAAATACAGCCTATTCCTGAGCTAGTGAAATAATTTTTGTATCAATAGTCACTATCAACAGAAAGAATGACCTTTAGATTGCTAATTGATTGCTAATTGATTGCAAAATTGGTGACAGCAAAAATGTTTTGGAACATTTTCGGTAATAAACATTCTCATTTTTTGACAATCTCTTAATTTTACCCAAGATTTAAGAAAAAACCAGCACATGCCTCAGACCAAAAAATTCATCATCGATTTTGACAGTACATTTACTCAAGTGGAAGCCCTGGATATTTTAGGGGAAATCTCGCTTGCAGGTGACCCAAATTCCAATGATAAGCTTCAAGCTATCAAGGATATAACTGATCGGGGCATGGAAGGATCGGTTAATTTTAGAGAAAGTTTGGAGCAGCGTCTAGACATTTTGAAAGCCAACCGTCAGCAAATCGGTGATCTGATCAAGGCCCTGAAAAAGAAAGTATCCAAGTCATTTGAGAGAAACCGCGAGTTTCTTCAGGAAAACGCCGAAGACATTTTTATCATTTCTAATGGTTTCAAAGATTTCATCATCCCCATTGTAGCTGACTATGGCATCAACAAGGAAAATGTCTTTGCCAATGAGTTTGTCTATGATGAAAATGGACAGATTGTGGATTTCAATCGAGACAATCCCCTTTCTAAAAACAACGGAAAGGCTGAAACCATCAAAAACCTGAATCTCTCGGGAGATATTTATGTGATTGGCGACGGATATACCGATTATGAAATCAAAGCCTCCGGTCTAGCTAATAAATTCTATGCATTCACAGAGAATGTTCACCGTCCTAAGGTCACTTCCAAGGCAGACCATGTGGCACCCAGTTTCGACGAAATTTTATACATCAACAAATTGAATACGAAATTTTCCTATCCCAAAAGCCGAATCAAGGTTCTTCTACTCGAAAATGTCCATCCTATCGGTGTTGAACTCCTTCGGGAAGAAGGCTACCAAGTGGAAGTGGTGAGTTCGGCTTTGAACGAAGATGAACTCTGCGAAAAGATCAAAAATGTATCCATCCTAGGTATCCGCTCAAAAACCAATGTTACCAAGCGCGTTCTGGAAAATGCCAATCGGCTGATTTCCATCGGAGCTTTTTGTATCGGTACCAATCAGATCGATTTAGAAACCTGTCAGGAAAAAGGAATCGCCGTTTTCAATGCTCCTTTTAGCAATACCCGTTCTGTCGTAGAAATGGCGATCGCAGAAATTATTTTCTTGATGCGAAATTTCTTCGATAAGTCGGTGTCCATGCATCAGGGAAAATGGGATAAATCTGCCACGGGATCCTTTGAAATCCGAGGAAAGAAACTGGGTATAATCGGGTATGGAAATATCGGTGCTCAATTGTCGGTTTTGGCAGAAAATATGGGGCTAAATGTCTTTTACTATGACATTGTAGAAAAGCTGGCTTTGGGCAATGCCACCAAAATCGATTCACTTGAAGAATTGCTTCAGACGTGTGATATCATTTCACTTCATGTAGATGGACGCAAGGAAAATAAATGTTTGATCGATGCCGAAAAGATCAAAATGATGAAAAAAGGAGCGGTTTTGGTGAATCTGAGCCGAGGTCATGTTGTGGAGATTCCTGCTCTAAAAGAGGCGCTGGAAAGCGGTCACCTAGCTGGCTGTGCAGTGGATGTATTCCCGGAAGAACCAAAAAATAACAGTGAACCTTTTGTATCCGAATTGATTGGGTTACCCAATACCATTTTGACACCGCACATCGGTGGTAGTACTTTAGAGGCGCAAGAAAACATCGCCCGCTTTGTGCCTGGTAAAATCATGGAGTATATCAATACCGGAAACACCTTCAATTCGGTCAATTTCCCCAATATCCAACTTCCCTTCCTTCAAAATGCGCATAGACTTATTCACGTACACCAAAACGAACCCGGTGTACTAGCGAAGATCAATCGTATTTTGGCAGATTATGAGATCAATATCGTGGGGCAATACCTTAAGACCAATGAGAAAATCGGATATGTAATCACCGATATCGATAAGGCTTACACCGAGGAAGCTATTCAGGCACTCAAAGCCATACCGGGGACGATTCGGTTTAGGATTTTGTATTAACAGGAATAGGTTAAAAGTCTCTCAATTCATTTGAGGGACTTTTAACTAAATTACTTAGTTTAATTTGAAACGAACGGGAAGGATTACTCTACTTTTTTCAGGTTTCCCGAATACAATTCCAGGCGTCCAAGTTCCTTTATATGCCATTGCCACTCTGAGTGCCTCTTTTTCCAAGGAACTGTGAATCTCTGAACTATTCACTACTTGAATATTTTCCATTTCACCGTTCAGGTTTATATCGAATCCCAATAAAACAATACCCGAATGCCCCATCCTACGTGCTACTAAGGGGTATTGCAGTTTTTCGATTAAAAACCTATTCCAATTCTCCATATCCCTCTCTTGACCAAATTGGAAATTGTTTGGATTTGGATCAATTTTTCCATCTTCTGAAAAATATTCTTCCGAAATCACTTCTTCGCTTTTCCTGATTTTTTTGCTTTTTACCACTCCTGATTCGAAATAACTTACATCAACAGCTTGATCAGTCAAGGCATCGATTTGCCTGATTTTTTTTCGTTTTCCTGATTCATAGTAAAAAATTTCAGTTTGTGAAAACCTTTCAGTAGTGTCAAATCTTGCAGCACGATATTCATAATAAGGAGTCCTGTCTATAAAAAAGATTCGAACAAGCACGTTTAAACTGTCTTCTGAAGTGATTCGATAAAAATAAGGTTGATCCTTACTGATATCGGAAATGACAGAAAAATTTTTATTTAAATATTCCAGAGATTGGCCTTTAAGAGAAAAAACCAAAAACATAAATAATGTGAACTGAAAAATGAACTTCATAGATTTAAATTGTCCAAAATCCATTAATTGTTATGTATTTCTAAAATTATCAAAACACTTCCTTCGCAATTTTATACGTCGCTTCTGCCTTACTCATCGTATAAAAATGAAGACTTGGAACTCCAGCTTTGACCAGTTCCTTACTCTGCTGAATAGCCCATTCAATTCCTATTTCCTTCACCTCCGCATTTGTTTTGCACTTCAACAATTCATCTGTCAAGGCATCAGGGAGATCCAAAAAGAACGTCCGAGGAAGCATGGTAATCTGAGATAGCGTAGTGATCGGCTTCAAGCCCGGAATAATCGGCACATCAATCCCCGCAGCACGGACATTTCGCTCGAATTCAAAGAATTTTTCATTGTCAAAAAACATCTGAGTCACAATGTATTCAGCTCCACGATCTACTTTTTCCTTCAGGTACTTGAGATCAAATTTCATACTCGGAGCCTCAAAATGCTTCTCCGGATACCCTGCTACCCCCACGCAGAAATTCGTATGAAAGCTGGTCTCAGTCTCCTCATGCAGGTATTTACCCTGATTCATGCGAATGATTTGATCTACCAATTCACTGGCAAAATGATGCCCATTTTTCTCAGGAATAAACTTACCCTCAGTCTTCGGAGCATCCCCACGCAAAGCAAGGACATTTTCCACACCAATGAAATTCAGGTCAATTAGGGCATTTTCTGTTTCTTCCTTTGAAAATCCCCCACAAAGCAAGTGAGGAACCGCATCCACTTGAAATCGATTCATGATAGCCGCGCAAATTCCTACTGTCCCCGGCCTTTTCTTGGTACTGACTTTCTCCAAAAGACCATTGGGATGCTTTTTATAGATATACTCTTCCCGATGGTAAGTCACGTCTACAAAAGGAGGCTTAAACTCCATCAAGGGCTCAATACCCTCCAATAATTCTTTCAAGCTTTGTCCCTTCAAAGGAGGAAGGATTTCAAAAGAAAACAGCGTGGATTTCGCGTTTTTCAGGTGATCGGTAATCTTCATACAGTTTGATTCACTAATAATGTGGATGGTGTGTAGGCCAAATTGGGTGAAAGTAAGCGCTCAGCTTGCTCTTGGGTGATTCCTTTTCGTTCCGCATAGGATTTCACCTGATCCTCAGCAATTTTTCCTAGGCCAAAATATTTAGAATCAGGATGTGCAAAATAAAATCCTGAAACCGAACTGGTCGGATACATGGCATAGCTAGAAGTTAAGGTGATTCCAATGCTTCGTTCTAAATCCAAAAGACGGGAAATTGTTTCCTTCTCGGAATGTTCCGGACAAGCAGGATAGCCTGGAGCAGGCCTGATTCCCAAATATTCCTCACGGATCAAAGAATCATTATCTAAATGTTCTTCATCGGCGTAGCCCCAATAATCCTTTCGAACTAGCTCGTGAACATATTCCGCAGCTGCCTCCGCCAATCTATCAGCCAAAGCCTTAAATAAAATATCATTATAATCATCTCCTGCTTCCTGAAATTCAGCCAATTTTGATTCCATTCCCAAACCTGCCGTCACAGCAAAGCAACCCAAGTAATCCTGCTTTTCCGGATGTAAGTAATCTGCAAGCGAGCGATTTGGTACGCCTCTTCCTTTTTTTCCTTGCTGACGCAAAAAGTGGAATTGACCCAAAGTCAAACTTTCATTCTCGGGATCAAAAGCAGTCGCATCATCCCCTACTCTTTTGACGGGCAATAAGCTAAAGACCGCCTTTGCAGAAAGCCATTTCTCAGCAATAACCTGATCCAGCATGGCTTGAGCATCAGCATAGAGTTTCTTGGCTTCCAATCCGACAACAGGGTCTTCCAAAATTTTAGGAAATCGACCACTGAGCATCCAAGTACTGAAGAATGGGGTCCAGTCAATGTATTTTCTCAGAATAGACAGATCTAAATCTTCCAAAACGGTTTTGCCTAGTACCTTTGGCTTGACAGGCTTATAGTCGGTCCAATCAATAGCCACTGGATTAGCTTTCGCTTCCTCGTAGGAAATCAATTGCTTCACGGATTGCTTGGCTTCATGCTCATCCCGCAATTGTCGATAAGTTTCCTTGATCTGTCGATGATAGGCTTCTTTGGTCTCCTCGGAAATAGCTTCTCCTGCAATCGGCACAGATTTACTCGCATCGGTGACATGCACCACCGTACCTGAATAGACCGGGTCAATTTTTACAGCTGTATGAATTCTTGAGGTCGTAGCACCACCGATGAGAAGCGGGATTTTCAATCCTTGTCGCTCCATTTCAGCAGCCACATTGACCATCTCATCCAAGGAAGGTGTAATTAGACCACTCAAACCGATGATATCCACCTTATTTTTCACGGCTTCATCAATGATCTTTTGTGCATCTACCATGACGCCTAGATCGATGATTTGATAGCTATTACAGGCCAAAACAACTCCCACGATATTCTTTCCGATATCATGCACATCGCCTTTTACGGTCGCCAAAAGGATCTTTTTCAAAGAGGATTCCTCTTGACCTTCTTCCGGCAAAGGCATAAAGGGTTCAAGATAAGCGACAGCCTTTTTCATCACACGGGCTGATTTGACCACCTGAGGAAGGAACATTTTACCTTCTCCGAATAGATCTCCAACCACATTCATTCCATCCATTAGAGGACCTTCAATCACTTTCAGCGGATTGACAAGTTCCTGACGCGCTGCTTCGGTATCTTCTACGATGTAATCCAAAATCCCCTTCACCAAGGCATGTTCTATCCTTTTCCCAACAGGGTCAGAGCGCCAAGCCTCATTCACAGCTTCTTTCTTACCGGAAGACTTGACTGTCTCGGCAAAATCCAAAAGCCGCTCTGTAGCATCTGACCTTCGGTCAAAAAGAACGTCTTCTACTCGTTCTAGGAGATCCTTTGGAATGTCATCATATACTTCCAACATGGTAGGATTGACAATACCCAAGTCCATTCCATGGTGAATGGCATGGTAAAGAAATGCTGCATGCATGGCTTCTCGGACGGGATTATTTCCTCGGAAAGAGAAAGACACATTACTGACTCCACCACTGACTTTGGCTCCAGGAAGGTTTTCTTTGATCCATTTCGTTGCCAAAAAGAAGTCTAAAGCATTTTTCCTATGCTCCTCCATTCCTGTAGCAACAGGAAATATATTGGGATCAAAGATGATATCCTGTGGATTAAATTTGACGCGATCGACTAGAATTCTGTAGCTACGCTCGCAGATTTCAATTCTTCGCTCGAAGGTGTCTGCTTGACCATCTTCATCAAATGCCATCACTACAACCGCAGCTCCAAACTTCTTGATGGTTTTTGCTTGCTGGATAAACTCTTCTTCCCCATTTTTCAGGGAAATGGAATTGACGATTCCTTTACCCTGCACGCACTTCAATCCAGCCAAGATGATACTCCATTTGGAGCTATCGATCATAATGGGAATTCGGCTTATTTCAGGTTCAGAAGCAATCAAATTCAAAAACTTCACCATGGCTGCCTCGCCATCAAGCATCCCCTCATCCATACAGACATCAAGGATCTGTGCTCCACCCCGAACTTGGTCTAGAGCTACTTCCAGTGCTTCATCATATTCTCCATTCAAGATCAGACGGGCAAATTTCTTTGATCCTGTCACATTAGTCCGTTCACCCACATTGACAAAGTTGATATTGGGTGAAAAGACTAGAGGCTCTAGTCCGGATAATTTCAAATAGTCTTGCTTAGGCATTGTTTTCCTCCTCTTCTAATTCCTCTTCGACTTTTCTAGGTTGATATTTTGCAGCTAAGGTGGCCATGGCCCGGATGTGATCGGGAGTTGTTCCGCAGCAACCTCCAAGGATATTGAGCATTCCTTCCTGAAGGAATTCTCCTACCTGACTGGCCATTTCCTCTGCGCCTTGATCGTAGGCCCCAAATTCATTGGGTAGTCCCGCATTGGGATAGGCGGATACATAAAAAGGAGCTTTCTGGGAAAGTACTTTCAGATAAGGTCTGAGTTCCTTGGCTCCAAGCGCACAATTCAAACCGACAGAAAGCAAAGGCACGTGAGAAATAGAAATCAGGAAAGCCTCGGTAGTTTGTCCCGAAAGTGTTCTCCCGGAAGCATCGGTAATCGTACCTGAAATCATAATTGGAATTCCTCCTTCTTTCGGATCCAAAGGAATTCCTCTTTCTTCAAATACATCCTGAATGGCATAAAGCGCAGCTTTGGCATTCAGGGTATCAAATATGGTCTCAACCAATAAAATATCGGCTCCTCCATCCAAAAGGCCCCTCACCTGCTCTGCATAAGCTTCTGCCAACTGATCAAAAGTAATGGCTCGATAACCCGGATCATTTACATCAGGAGAAATCGACGCGGTTCGGTTGGTCGGCCCCATGGCACCTGCAACGAAACGAGGTTTATCAGGATTCTTCTTGGTAAATTCTTCTGCAACCTCTCGAGCAAGCTTGGCTGACTGGAAATTGATTTCATAAGCCAAATGTGAAAGTTGATAATCTTCCTGTGCGATCGATGTTCCCGAAAAGGTGTTGGTTTCTATAATATCAGCACCAGCTTCCAGATATTCAGCATGAATAGCTTTGATGATTTCCGGACGGCTAAGAGACAATAAATCATTATTTCCTTTCAAAGCTTTGGGGTGATTCGCCAACTCAGACGTGCGAAAATCTTCCTCCTCCAGTTTATAGCGCTGAATCATGGTTCCCATGGCGCCATCTAGGATTAGGATTCTGTTTTTAATTGCTTGAAGGAGTAATTCCGTTCTGTTTTGCATAGTTTTTTTGTTCAAAAAGCTTATCGAGCAAAACACGGAGAAAAATACGGGTGGTAAATTTTTCCGCTCATCTTCTTCCGGCGATTCCGGAATGGGAATTAGCACCTTGTTTTCAGGTTGCTAAGACGTCGTAGGGCCCTTCCCTCAGTCTTTCTCGATAAGCATCCCAAATGTAAGTCCTATTTGGAAAAAATACTAGTTAGCATAGCTTTAATTAAAAACTAAGTATCAAAGCCGCGTCAAGGACGAATACCGAAGCCAAATGACACATAAGGCGCAGTCATAAAGCCTGCCATATCCAATTCCGCGAGTCGATAATTTGCCAATGCCAGTTCATAGCCTACCGAGGTGGTAAATACCAAATCAATCAGCTTTCGCTTCGTAATCGGGTAGGCATATTCAAAAGAAAGCTCGGGCTTGGCCATCAAGCCACTGTTTTTCAAATATCCATCATAATCCCTCTGCTGAAAAAGCTCTGGAAAATCGGGCTTTTCATCCGTGGACAAAGTGTAGCGAATATTCCCATAGCCAATACCACCCATGCCATGAATGGCCATATTCCGGTACTCAATTAGTTTCCAACCTCCGTTAGCATAAATCCGAAGGCTGTTAAGGGAATGGGATTTCAACGAATTAGCGTCTCCATCCATGGCCAAATTGAAGACTTCCACCCCATAGAGCAGCTTTTCATTTTCGCCAGTGATCTTCAAGCCCAGATTTCTTGGCATGCCTTCCAATGGTTCTAAGCCTGCTTCAACAAGCTGTGAATTAAATGTGTTGGGTTTGGTGAAATGAATCCCTGATACCAACTGAAAACTCATGCTGGCATCTTTGTAAAAAAAATTACGGTCAGGAATAGTCAGGCCCGCACCAACTCTTAGAAAAGCACCACTTTGCGCGTTTTGGAATGACATCCCACTCATCGTCCATTTTCCCTCAATTGGACTGAAGGCATATCCTAATTTCGCAATCACAGCCAAGGCTTCTTTTCTCCTAGGAAGATCAAAATCATAACTAAGTTGGAAGCCGATTTCGGTCAAAAAGTCACCGTAGCGCATCGTTCCTCGCTGGATGTCATTTTCTCTCAGGATAAATCCCCGCTCTGGATTGGCAAGAAAATCCGGGAGGTTTTGCGCTTCAGTTGCTTTAAGCATCTGAAAATTCAAAAAACCGACTCCCAAAGACATGTAGTGAATGAGTTGAAATCGTGATTCTTCGGTAAAGGCATAGCCAACATTCAGCAAAAAACGGGAAGATCGATGCCCTAAATTATAACCATCCAAATCAGATTGATTGCCTCGGTTGTGGTAAAGCTCGGCTCCAAAGACAAAATCATTCAGTCTGTTTTGATAGCCAAGCCCAAGCGTATGGTAGCGATTTCGAAGCGGAGAAAGTCCTCGATCACTGAGCATCCGGTTAAATTGATTGAGCTCAGCACCACTGGTACCGATCACGGCATAGAGGGTCGTTCGCTTGGACACCAAGCCTTGGGCAAGAATCAAAAACGGCTGAAAAACCAATAGAATCAGAATGGAGCTTCTGAAAAAATTGCGCATAGATTGGGACTTTTTCTAAAGACGAAGGTAAATCCTTTGAAGGCAAAATGCATGCTAATCAGAAGCAGGTTTCCTTTTTCTCTCAAATTTTGAGATTTTTTCGTACAAAAGATCCGGCGTAAATGGTTTTGGAACGTAATCATTGAAGCCAATTTTGTTCAACTCTTCCTTGATTTCCTCCAGTGAAGTTGCCGTCAGTGCTAAAATGGGTATCTGTGATTTTTTGGCATCTGAGTGACTTCTGATGGCTCTTGCTACAGAAAATCCATCCAAAACAGGCATTTGTAAATCCAAAAGTATCAAGTCAAAATCTCCCTTTTCGAATAATTCTAGGGCTTGCTGCCCATCATTAGCCAATTCCAAGTGACCTGTATTCCACTTATTCAAAAACTTCTTGATCAGCAACTGATTGACCATATTGTCCTCTGCCACCAAGATCGAATAGTTTTCTAAACTTCTTAGCGAAGTAAAGCCCAGGTTCGGTGAACTATCTTCTTTTTTCTCTTTTACCTGAAGAGCAATCTCGAATTCGAATACACTTCCTCCCGATGGGTTAGGAGAATAATGAATCTCCCCACCGTACATTTCTACCAAGCGCTTGACTATCGCCAAACCCAATCCGGTTCCTCCATATTTCCGGGTTGTCTCGGAAGATGCTTGGGTGAAAGCCTCAAAAATATTCCCGATTTTCTCCTTAGGAATTCCAATCCCGGTATCCTCAAAGCGGAATAAAATGCGACTTCCCACTTTAGGATCCCGCTCTTTTTCTTGAAGACTGATTTTGACCGAACCCTTTTCTGTAAACTTAATGGCATTACTCACCAGGTTATTAATGATTTGACCCAGTCGGATTTGGTCACCAATCACTAATTGTGGTATGGATTCATCAATCTCACAGGAGATCTTCAAGCCTTTCTCATGTGCCTGGAAGCTGTGAGAGTGGATAATTCTATGCAACAGATTGCGAAGGTCAAGCGGAAGCAATTCCAGTTCTACCTTACCCGAGTCAATCTTATTGTAATCCAAAATATCATTGATCAGCGCCATCAAGCTTTCTGCAGAAAACTGTAAGGTCTTGAGATTTTCGAGCTGATCAGGCCTAGGGTCATCTTCCATCAAAAAGTGGGAAAGTCCAATCACCGCATTCATCGGCGTTCGGATTTCATGGCTCATCACAGATAAAAATTGGGATTTTATCCGCGATGCTTCTTCCGCATTTTCCTTAGCCTTAAGAAGCTCAGCTTGAGCCTGCTTTAACTTGGAAATATCCCGAACTACGCCTGTGTAGAAGCGGGATTTCCCATCTTTATCGAGGATTGTCCTACCGTTTGAGTTGAAGATTCGAACCTCACCATTTTTATGGGGAAGGCGGAATTCCAAGAACTGATGTTCGGCTAGGAAGTCTTTGGACTCGGATAGCATTCCCTGAAATGTCTGATAGTCCTCTGGGTGAAGAAATTCAAAAATACTTTTACCCAAAACCTCCTCAACATCATAGCCCAAATACTGCTTGATATTCGGAGAGATATAATTGATGATAAATGAATCTGTTAAGGAAAAAATAATCTCTGTGGACTCTTCCACTAAGGTCCTGTACTTTTCCTCTGACTCTTCAAGTTTCCTTTTAGCCAACAACTCTTCATTGACATCTCGTATGATACTCAGCGCATATTCTACTTTTCCCCCTTCGAGGATAGGCCGGATGGTTCGATGGTATTTTCGTCCTTTATATTCAAATTCGGTTTCGACGACCTCCTGATTATTATAGACTTGATCAAGAACAAGGTTTACTGTGGTCTGATCTGTGAGGGAGATTTCTGAAAGCAACTTACCCTCGAAATCCGAGCGGGATAATCCCCAAAAATCGAAGTTGGTGCCCTCTGCCAAAATATATCTCCTATCACTATCCAGAAGGAAAATATTGGTTCCGGGAATATTCGAAGCAAGCATTCGATACTGCTTGTCTTTTTCCTCCTTAAACTGTTCGAAATTCTTTCGCTCCGTGATGTCTTGAAAGATCCCCTGATGCAAGGTGATATTTCCCTCTGCATCCATGACATCAGAAGTTTTATCTTCTACCCAGATAGTTTTTCCGGATGCTGAAATGATTCTATATTCCTCTGAAAATGAACGGATTCCAGACTCTGATTTTCCTTTCTCCTTTAAAGATGTGATGTAGTCTTGATCATCTGGATGAACCAAGTCCAAAAAAGAGGCCTTTCGAGCCATCAACTCAGAACTGTCGTATCCAAATTGCTTAATGTTTTCTGAGATGTATTTGATTTGATAATCGGCATTTGGATCTACCTGGAAAAGGACAGCGGGACTATTTTCCGCGATCATTCTCGCCTGAGAGGCAAGACGCTCGCTTTCTCGCTTTTCACTCAAATTCCTCAGAACTATACTAAACCCGATTTTATCCTGATTAGGGGAATAGATCACTTGGATCGACACATCAAAAGGAGAAAGTTTGGTATGCTTCGTTTGGAAATCCAATTCCCCTCTCCAAGAGGTTTTTTCTCCTAAACTATGGATGATTTCTGAAAGCTGAGGAACACCTTTCAATAATCCATCAACGGAACCATTGTAAGTGGCCGCAGTATTTGGACAGCAGAGTTGAATAGCTGCTTCGTTGAGGTAGATGACCTCCTTTTCCAGATTGATCACCACAATGGGATCACTGACTTGAGCTAGAATTTGTGACTGAAGCTTGAGGTTTTCTACAGTCGCACGTTTGTGGGTAACATCCGTGCAGAAGCCTGTTACTTCTACCCCCTTATTGAGGAAGTTTTCCTGACTTTCGATTTCAAACTCAATAAAAACAGTCTCACCAGACTCACTTCTTACCGTAAATTCTCCCGATTCCTGACTTTTTTCGTTTATGCTCCTTTTGAGCTTTTTGACAAATTCAGCTCGGGTGGACTTATCGATTTTATAAATCAAAGTAGTGAATTCCGCCGTCAGAGGCTGATCTCCCAAACCAAACAAGTGAGCCAAACCTCCAGATATATAAAACAATTCACGCTGAGTACTGTACCTCCAGGAACCAGATTTGGCCAGTCGCTCCGTAGTGGCGAGAAGGCTGGCGTTTCTTTCAATTTGCTTTGCAAGAATACTTCCAGAATAGGCGGCAGCAAGTATATCTCCCAATTGCCTGAAAATCTGAAGTTGTTTTTCTTCAAACTCCAGCTTCTTGATAGTGATCTCAAAGGCTATCACTCCACGAAGCTTGTTAACCAAAATCATGGGAATAAGCAACAGCGCAGCGTTATCCCCGACTTCCTGAGATTCAAGATGTAGCTTCACCATCCCTTTTTCCAGCCGGTTTTTCCTACCTCTAATCTCCTCCTCAACCTTCATGGATAGGCTTTTGGCCTCCTGATTCTTTTTCCAGCTGTTCAGCAAAATATACTCATCACTATCCGAATTGATAATCCAAATTTTGCCGTTTTCAGCTTTCAAAAACTGTCCAAACTTTTCCAAAACCAGCTGAAATTCCTTCTCGGGGTTATTCAGCTTAGAATTGATCAGTTGGGAACTCACTTGATTGATCAGGTTTTCGATTTCATATCGCTGCTGAAGCGAACGGTCCATGGAAATGAAATCCGTGATATCCCTACTGGAAAATAGAATTCCCTTGATCTCTGGGTGTTGAAGGAGGTTTTTGGCAAAGCTTTCCAGATAAATACGTTCACCCGAAGCTCGATTGATCCAAAAATCCACAGCCACTTCATCCTGAGAGTGGAGAGCCTCCTGAAAACTTCCCTTAACCAGTTCAATAACTCCCGCTTCAACAAAATCCTTGAAGTTCTTTCCCACAATGGCATCCACCGGAAAACCCAACTTCTCGCTGACCGATGGGGAAATAAATTTATAATTCCCGAGCTCATCTAGGATTGCAATCAAATCATGGCTGTTGTTTAGAATACTCTGCATATAGCTGAGTTCTTCCATAGCTTTGGAATTGCTTTCCAACAAGAAATTTTCCTCAGTATTTACCCCAAAGTAGCGAATAGGGTTTGCTTTGGCGATTAAGAATCTTGAAGTGTAAGTGGATGGCAAATTGGTAAAAGACCACTCAAATCGCTGCATTTGGCCTTCATGGGTTTGCAAAGACTTAAACCATCGACTTTCAGGGACTTCCCCTGTTTCAAAGAATTTTGCCAATTGAGCTAAGAGTTCTTCCTGCTGAATCCAGGATTTATAATCCTCCGGAAGATTAGAGAAAGTCTCGGTAGAATAACGATTCCAGAAGATAATTTCCTCAGAATCAAATAAAAATAAAGGTTCCTGAATCTCATTCAGGAAATCTGAAATATCAAATTGTTTGAAATCACCCATTCAAAAAGTTGCCTCTTGTCTGATCACTTGCCAATATCTGAAAAAGTACGTTTATAAAACAAGTTTTGGATTCAAAATACCTTGACATCCGTCAAAAAGAGGTCAGGAAGCTCATTTGGTTTTTTTCACCACAGAGGGAAAAGAGAAATTCACATTTGGATTTTTTTCTACCACGAAGGACACAAAGGACACGAAGAATAAATCTTTGTGAACTTCGTGTTCTTAGTGGTAAATTTTCCAATACATGGGGCAAGGGAAAATGCTTTTGCTTTTAAATGAACCAGGAAGCGCCAAAGGACACGAATGATAAATCTTTGTGTTCTTCGTATTCTTAGTGGTAAATATTTTACCCAGACCTTTGTGATAAAATCCAATTGCATTCCTTCACACAACAGAATTTGATTTTTTTTGCCAAATCCATCCTTTCCACCTATTTTGAAAGCTTAATCGTAAGGAGTTTTTTGGATGCTACTTAGTAAACTGGAAATCAAAGGGTTCAAAAGTTTTGGCGATCGAATGGTCATCAACTTTGATAAGGGTATCACCGGCGTAGTCGGACCCAATGGCTGTGGAAAGTCCAATGTGGTCGATGCCATTCGTTGGGTATTGGGTGAGCAAAAAACCCGTATGCTCCGCTCCGATAAGATGGAAAATGTCATCTTCAATGGCACCAAAAACCGAAAACCATCCAACCTGGCTGAGGTTTCCCTGACTTTCGAAAATACCAAAAACCTCCTTCCTACCGAATACACCCACGTCACCATCACCCGTCGATACTACCGCTCCGGGGAAAGTGAATACCAAATCAACGGGGTTACTTGTCGACTCAAGGACATCACCAATCTCTTTATGGATACAGGAATCAACTCGAATTCCTATGCCATCATTGAGCTAAAAATGATCGACGAGTTGCTGAATGACAAAAACAACTCCCGACGGGAACTCTTCGAGGAAGCTGCCGGAATTTCCAAATTCAAAACCCGTAAAAAGGAAACGCTCCGCAAACTCGAAGATACCGATGCGGACCTAGACCGAGTGGAAGACTTGCTTTACGAGATCGAGAAAAATCTCAAATCTCTGGAAAAACAGGCCAAGCAGGCAGCCAAGTACTTTGAGATAAAAAAAGATTATAAAGCAGCCTCCATCAACTTGGCTAAGAAAAGCATCGAAAAGCAAACGCAGTCTTTACTCGATGCCAACAGAAAAATTCAGGATGAATCCGATCGCAAACTGGAGATCCAAACCCAAATCGCGGATCAGGAAGCCCTTTTGGCAGAATTAAAAGCCGAACTGGTGAGCAAGGAAAAGCTTCTCGCCTCCCGGCAAAAGACACTCAACGAGCATGTGAATAAAATCCGCACCTTCGAGTCGGAAAAGAAAATCAAAAACGAACGTCTACGATTTTTAGAGGACCGTTCCCAAAAACTCCGGGAGCAAATCGATGCCGACCGTAAATCAAACGACCGGGCCGGCTTTTCCATTCGTTCTCTACAGCAGGAGAAGGAATCTGCTGATAAAATCCTCGCCGAGAAAGAACTCATCGTCTCCGAACTTCGGGAGGCTTACGATTCCCAAAAACTCATTCAAACTGAAAAGCAGCAAAAGCAAAAAAGCCTGCAGACTCAGTACGAACAACTGAAGGAGCGAGTGTACCAGCTCAACAAAGACCTGGAAATCAAACAGATTCAACTCTCTACCCTCAAGCAGGAATTGGAGCGAACATCCTCGGATGATTTCAGTCAGGAAGCTTCCCTCGTGGACTTCGAAGCCAGAATGATGGACCTCGCAGGGGAACTCAGTCGGGAAAATAAGCAGTTTGAACTCCTCAAAAACAAGCAGGAAGACCATGATCAGAAGATCGAGGAATCCAACCGCCTGATCGAAATGATTCGGGAGGAGTTGACTACGACTTCGCGGAAACTGGACTCCAAGCAAAACGAATACAACCTAACCAAATCACTGGTCGAAAACCTGGAAGGCTTTCCAGAAGCCATCAAATTTCTCAAGAAAAACTCCTCTTGGGCCAAGGATGTGCCCCTACTCTCGGACTTGCTGACTACGGATGAAAAGTATCGGGTGACTATCGAAAACTACCTCGAGGGCTACATGAACTATTATGTGGTAGATACCGAGGCTCAGGCCATCGCCGCCATCCAGTTGCTGTCAGATGCCTCCCGAGGAAAGGCCAATTTCTTTGTCCTAGAGCACTTTGAGCGGTTTAAGTCCAGCACAACCAAGCTTTTCTCCAATGCTATCGCAGCCACTGAGATCATCGAATTTGATGTCAAGTACAGTCGCTTGATCAATTTCATTCTGGACAATGTCTACATCGTACAGGGTGATTATAAGGATTTTCCTGAGGATACGGACGCAGTATTTATTTCAGAAAGCGGCAAGTACACCAAGCGTAAATTCTCCATTTCCGGAGGTTCGGTGGGACTTTTCGAAGGAAAGCGAATCGGTCGGGCCAAAAATCTCGAAAAGCTCGACAAGGAGATCAAGGAACTGAATAAGAAGGTTTCCGCCAGCCGCGCCAATCTGGATAAAAACCTATCCGAGCTCTCCAAGCTCAAAGAGATTTCTTTCAAAAAAGAACTGGAAGAAAAGCAGGGGCAAATCAATGAACTGAATCAGTCCTATGTATCCGTTCGCACGAAAAAGGAGCAACTCGCCGAACTCCTCTCCTCCAATGCCAACAAGCGGGAGGATATCCTGGACCGCATCGCCGAACTGGAAGAGAGCCTGACCGAGATTCAACCCAATCTGATCGAAGAGCGGGGAGAATTTGAATCTTTGGGACAAGACTTGGAGATCCTGACCGAGGAAGTGGAACAGGAATCCCAAGTGCTTTCCGAAAAATCACAGGCATACAATCAGGAAAATATCCTGTACCATCAACAGCTCAATCGGGTCAATAGCCTGGATCAGGAAATTGAGTTTAAGCAAAATGCCTACGATTCCTCCAAAGAGCGAATCGAGAAATCCCAAGCCGAGCTTTCCCAACTCGATACCGAAATCAAGGGCCTTCTCGAAAACAATGAGATCAAGGACGAGGAACTGATCGAATTGTATGCTGAGAAGGAAGGCATCGAAGCAGGGGTGACCGAGGCAGAAAAGGACTACTACGGCAGTCGCGGACTGATCGATGAAACCGATCAAAAGATCCGTAGCCTTCAAAAATCCAAGGAAAGCCATGACCTGCTTCTACAGGAACTACAGCAAAGCATCAATGAGATCAAGCTGAAAATGACCTCTATGAAGGAGCGCTTGAGCGTAGAGTTTGAGCTGGACTTGGACCAACTCATGGAAGAGAATCCGGCCTTGGATGAGGAGTTTGTGGACTTTGCCGAGGAGGACTTGCGGGCCTTGGTACAGAAGCAAAAAGAAAAGCTGGAAAAAATCGGTCCGATCAATCCCATGGCTATGGAGGCCTATGATGAAATCAAGGAGCGGCATACCTTTATCCAAAGTCAAAAGGAAGACTTGGTCAAGGCCAAAGAATCCCTGCTGACGACTATTTCCGAAATCGATCAGGTCGCCAAGGAAACCTTCTTGGATGCATTCGAGAAGATCAAAGAGAACTTTGTCAAGGTCTTCCGTTCTCTCTTTACCGAGCAGGATGACTGCGATATCAAACTGACCGATCCGGACAATCCTCTGGAGTCCAGCATCGAGATTATGGCCAAGCCCAAGGGCAAGCGTCCGCTGACCATCAACCAACTCAGCGGTGGGGAAAAGACCCTGACAGCCACTTCCCTACTCTTCTCCATCTACCTGCTGAAGCCGGCGCCCTTCTGTATTTTCGATGAGGTGGATGCTCCGCTGGATGATGCCAATATTGACAAGTTCAATCAGATCATTCAGAAGTTCAGCCAAGAGAGCCAGTTTATCATCGTGACGCACAACAAGCGCACCATGGCCAGCACGGATATTATTTATGGCATTACCATGATTGAGGCAGGGGTATCGAGGGTTGTGCCGGTGGATTTAAGGGAGTTGGCGTAGGTACAGACTTTTAGATTCAAGAGCTTAGATGCAAGATTTGAAAACCATCATTTGGTGAATTCTTAGAATCATAGATTATAGAGAAATTATTCTTATTTATTCCTATCAGAATAACTCAAAAAACAAATTAACCTAAATAAATAAAACCATTTGCCTAATTAAGAATAACTTATAGTTTAGAGGAAATTTTTAAAGATGCCAATTCCCATTATTGATTTATTTGCGGGTCCAGGGGGACTTGGAGAAGGTTTTTCCTCTTTTAAAAATGGAAAAGCATTTAAAATCAAGCTTTCCATAGAAAAAGAGGCTACAGAGCATAAAACGTTGGAATTAAGGAGCTTTTTTCGTCAATTCGAAAAAGACAAAGTTCCGGAAAAATACTATGAGTTGATGCGTGAACCTGATCTGAAAAAACGTGAAGACCTAAAAAAAGAACTTTTCAGATCATTTCCTCGGCAATATGAATATGCCAAAAAACAGGCCTGGCAGTGCACGCTAGGAGGCGATGAGTTTCCTCCAGAA
>NZ_JAPEIB010000038.1:0-37805 GCF_028823735.1 Algoriphagus sp. NF | reverse complement strand
CTAAATTTTTGATTGAATCACAAGGGTTTAAGAAAGCCACCAATCAAAACCGCTACATTGAAAATGATGAAGCCTATCTAGAGGAAGTGATTTACAGTAGAGGAGAGCAAAAGTACAATGTGGTAAGCGTTGCTGAATTGATTGGTTTTTCTCTGCCCTATGGTGACCAAGGAATAAAGGAAGATTCATTTATTTCCAGCTTTTTCTTATTTAAGAATTCTATTGAAAAAATGGCCTTCATTCAAAATAGAGAAGCATTTGAGGGAGATTGGTACTTTGAGAGATTGATGAATCAAGATGGGAAGACACTAATAAAAGTAAGTATAGGGAATAAAGGAAAACAGTGTTTTAGTTATTGGATTGACCAGAAATCCATGGAAATCAATTCAATAGAAGGGTTTATTCCATTTGGAGATTTTAATTCGAATAATCCTGTATCAAGTTACCATCGCGGAAATGTTCGCTTTAGAATCGATTACTTCTTGGTTGAAAATAAATCGTTTCTGAAGCAGATTTGGATAGAAAGAGAAGGTTCTTTTGAAAATGATGATATAAAGGGAGAAAAACTCAGTGCTGCGACTTTAACCATAGAAGATTTAACAGAAGAAAAACCTGATAAAAAGAAAAAAGTAGATGTCTTTTTTGTCCAGAACTTTATCAATCAGGATCAATGAAACACATCATAGTGAATCAGTCCTACTGAAAAAGTCATATACTGAAGCGGACTGCGTCTGAAATTATAATCAAAAACACCTTCATCGGGTAGGTAGCGGACATCTCCCCGCTGAAGGAAGCGAACAGAATTTCCATCTTGGATGGTAGCCCGAAGCTCCAGTCGCAGAAACTCATCCAAAGGAATCTGAATCCCTCCTCCTAGACGGTAGGCTAAGGCCCAATCTCCATAATCCTGACCACTTTCAATGCTTTCTTCTGAGAGGAGCGTTTCCCTGATTTTATATCGGGTGTATAAGTAATTTGCTCCAAACTGAGCCTCCACAAAAGGAGTGATTTTACTATTCACCACCGGCAAATAGCGAATGACAGCCATTCCAGTCGCTAGGTTATTATTGCGTCTTAATCGGAGCTCATCATTAAAACCCGGGAACAGATCAGTCCTTCGTTCCAGGTTTGATCCATAGATTCCATAGCCTAGTTCCAGCCCGAGTTGTAGGGGAGCAGATTGGAATTCATACAAAAAGATCCCCGAAATGGTGGGAAAAAAGAGGGAACCGGTTTCTTCCTTGAGTTTTCCGACAGGAACCGATCCATTGAAATATCCTCCGGCAAGGAAGAATTGAGCGTAGGATGATTGAAATAAACCAAAAAAGGAAATTACCAGAATGAGTTTTTTCACAAGAACTTTTTCCTGTTTATACGAAAAATCTCATTCTGGTTTTAGGGAAGCTCATTTTTTCTCTTGGTGCCCTTTCTGTAGAATGGAATTTGCAAGCCGAAGTAGGCGTCAGTACTTCTTGAATTTTTGGAAAGCAAATTGGTAAGAATGGAGCCCGAACCGATAATCACCGGGCCTAGACGAAGACCAAGACCCCAGGAAATTCCTCCTTCAAATTGCCTATAGCTCAAAGGACTGTAAACGCTGATCCAGCCCGATTCGAAACGCGGTGTCAGACTGACCGAATTGATGACTTGGCTTACGGGCAACTCTCCATGTTCTTTGATTGATAAAGATCCGTGGGCAGAAACATAGAATTTATTCGTAATCGAATAGTCCACAAAAGCCTGAAGGGAGGTAGGCATACCCAATCTCGCGCTGCCTTTCTGACTGGTCCCGGGATAATTTTCCTCTAATACCTCACTTATATTTCCATTCTCAAATTCGGCTGCCGAGATCGTATTATCCATGTTGTATTGAAACTGGGTAAATCTGGAATAATTGATCGAGCCAATATCCAGTATTGACAGGCCTGCCCTCAGTTTGTAGCCATCGGTGTAAGAATTTTCCGAATCGTTTTTCAACTCTAAAATCAAACCTAAGTCCATCCCAAAGCCCGAACTGAATCCTCCAAAATCTATCTCTCCATTATCAAAACCTTCAGAATATCCATAATTCAAATTTCCTCGGGTAGTCAAGGTATTGGTAGCCTCAATAAAAAGACCTCCCAAAACTTGGCTCGATCCGACTAGACCGGCTGCTCCTCCCAAGTATTTCAGTGTTGCCGCACCTTTCAGATTTATTTTGTCATTGTTGATGAATTGTCTCCCGTAGGTAGCTCCAATTTCTGCCCAAACATGGGTGATTCCGTTCAGATCTTCCATTTCGACGGCATATCCATTTTCATCCTCAGTTTCTCCGGTGGTGATCGTCTCGAAAAACTCTCCTCCGATATTGTTGAGATTGAAAAAGCCTCTGACTCTTGTTGATAAAGCTACACTGTGCTTTTCACTCAAGTTGATCTGAAAGGAAGGACCTAAAATATCCACATTGCCGACGAAGTTATTGTCAGGTTTTGCATTGACAGTTAAGTTGTCGTCAAATTTAAAATCATCTGTCAAGTTGGAAAGATTCCCAAGGTCCACCCCCACATAATCATTCCCAAAGAAGGCACTTGTAGAAAAAAGGTTTAACTCAGACTTTAATCTTGGATTTACGACATTGGCTGGATTCAGGGTCAAGCCTCTGATGCCAGCTCGATTGTCTATTTGGGCACCGACAAAGGTTTGCGCGATTGATTGGTCGATTATTCCGAAAATGGTAATTAGAGCTCCTGTTAAAAAAATGGATTTGAAGGTTGTCATGATTGCAGTTTTAAATTGAAAAGTCGATTGTCTAATGAAAATAGCAATTCTAAGTTAGGGATCAAAAACTTATCAATTGCTGAATTTTTTCTTTGAATCTTCCTTGGGGTAAAAATTGATTTTCCAGACTTGGCGCAAAAGGTACCGGCGTATCCAGACTTCCTTCCCGCATCACAGGTGCATCCAGGTATTCGAAGCAAAACTCCGAAATCCAGGCACAGATTTCAGCTCCGATTCCTCCGGTCAAACAGTCTTCCTGAAGGAAGATCACTTTTCCGGTCTTTTTCACCGATTCTCGGACGGATTCTTTATCCCAAGGTAGTAGGGTTCGCAAATCCAAAATATCAGCCGAAACGTCTAACTCTTCCATAGTTTTTTTGGCCCAATGAACCCCCATTCCATAGGTAATAACGGATAAATCATTACCCTCAGTGACCAATTTGGCTTTGCCTATCTCAATCGTGTAATAGTCATCCGGAATCTCTGCGCTCAAAGAGCGATAGAGCGCTTTGTGTTCAAAGTACAAATAAGGATTTGGATCCTCAATGGCCGCATTCAACAGTCCTTTCGCATCGTAGGGATTGGAGGGATAGACGATTTTCAAGCCAGGAGTGTGAAAAAACCAAGCCTCATTGGATTGGGAGTGGAAAGGTCCTGCTGCTACTCCTGCACCCGTTGGCATGCGGATGACCACATCGGCATTTTGTCCCCAACGGTAGTGGATTTTTGCCAGATTATTGACAATCTGGTTGAAACCTACGGAAACAAAATCAGCGAACTGCATCTCGACCATGGCTTTGTAGCCTTTGACCGAAAGTCCCAAGCCTGCACCAATGATCGCGCTTTCGCAAAGCGGAGTATTTCGTACCCGATCTGCTCCGAAATCCTTGACAAATCCATCGGTGATTTTAAAAACTCCACCGTATTCTCCTATATCCTGTCCCATTAGGACAAGATTTGGGTATTTTTCCATGGATTGCCTAAGCCCGTCACTGATGGCATCAACAAATCGCTTCTCGCTGCTTTTATCAGAACTGGGCTTGATCAGCTTTTGCTCATAAGGTGCATAGACATCTGCCATTTCTTCGGCTATATCTGGAGAAATTGACTCCTCCGCAAAAGCAATTTCCCAAGCCTCTGTAATTGCTTTTCGGACTTTATGATTGATTAGCTCCTTATTTTTCTCATCAAGCACCCCGATGCTTTCTAGATACAATTCATAATTCTCTACAGGATCCAATTTGGACCACTCCTCCATCAGTTGCTTCGGAACATACTTCGTCCCGGAGGCTTCCTCATGGCCTCGCATCCGAAAAGTGATGGCTTCTACAAGGACGGGGCGGGGATTTTTTCGGATATCCTTCGCCAGTTCACTGATCGTCTGATAGACATCGAGGACATTGTTTCCTTCGACTCGGACTGTTTCCATGCCGTAGCCAAGCCCCTTGTCCGTGAAATTTTTGAAAGCAAATTGTTCTTGATTGGGAGTGGAAAGGCCATAGCCATTGTGCTCAATCACAAAAATGACCGGAAGCTTCCAAACCGCTGCCACATTCAGGCCCTCGTGGAAATCACCTTCCGAACTCGCTCCATCGCCCGAAAATACCAAGGTCACTTTCTTTTCCTTTGAAAGTTTATGTGCTAGGGCAATTCCATCCGCAATGGCAAGTTGGGGACCCAAATGGGAAATCATTCCCACGATGTGATGCTCTATTGACCCAAAATGAAAGGATCGATCCCGACCTTTGGTAAAGCCTGATTTCTTTCCCTGAAACTGGGCAAAAAGCTTAGCGAGTGGGACATTTCTTCCAGTGAAAATCCCCAAGTTTCGGTGCATGGGAAGGATAAACTCATCCTCCATCAATGCCTGCACAGCCCCTACAGAAACTGCCTCTTGCCCCCAACCGCTAAACCATTTGGAAATTCTGCCCTGTCGAAGGAGAATAAGCATTTTTTCCTCAATCCGTCTTGGAATGACAAGCGCTTCATAGAATTCCAAAAGTTTGGCTTTGCTGAGTTTCCTCCGATCAAAATTCAGTTCCTTGCTGGGCGTTGTGGCTATTTCCATAGTGCTTGATTTACCCAACTAAGGTACAAGAAGGGCATAAAATCCCAAGTGATTTTCTATCGAAGATTTAGGAAAAAATAAACCCCGGACAAGCCGGGGTGAAAAATTTATGCAAGGAGTTAAAAAGTTTTTGCTGTACAGTTCAAAATTAGGCAAAAGCCTTTCCCTGTCCTTTCCCAAGGCGTTAAGCTTGTTTTATTAAAAATCTAAGTAGGTAGCATTTGCTTAATATTTAGGAAATGTCCAAGCTAATTAGGGCATTTGTCGTATGGACTTTGGGTTTTGATTCAAGCAATTTTGAAATAAAAACCATGGAAAATTTTCAAAAATTACTTTTCGCTTTTTCATTTATTCTATTAATCTCCTCCTGCGGAGAGGATGATGATATGAGCCCAGTTGCAGGAGATTGCCCTGCCGGAAAAATTTGTTTTAAGCTTAATGGTTCTGATGTTCAGGTAGACGCAGTATGGTTTGATATCAATGGGCAGCGAACCCGGGTTTATTATGAAAATGGTTCGGGAACTTCCTATGAAAACATCGAGATTGATTTTTATGGAACTGCTCCGGGTTCCTATCCTATAGTCGGGCAAAATTGGTCTTCGGGCGATGCGAGTTTTCAGTATTTCAAGGCAAGTGGTTCAGGGGGAGCAAGTGGAAATTCCGGAACAGTGGAAATCACCGAAGTAGGAAGTACGGTAAGCGGAACATTCAGTGTGTCCGGGACTGATGCTCAAGGTAATTCTGTACAAATTACTGATGGAGTGATTAATCGAGTACCGGCTGATTGATCTTTGATTGTATAAATGCCATAGGCCTGCCTGATCGGACAGACAGGCATGGGCGATTTTCTCAAAGATTTCGAAAAAAAACTTAAGAATCAGACTAGAAAGGTCTGCCAGAGATTCAAACCTCTGTAGACCTTTCTTTATATTAATATCAAAATGGATAATAAAGTCTAATGCGTTTTCCGGATCAAACCTTACTTGGTTCTGGATGCTGATATGGAGCCCGATATGGTCTTCGTAATTTTGCTGTAGCTTCGGCATCGTCGATGACGGTCATGGACTTTGGGTCATAGCGAAGTGGTCTACCACCTAGTTCCATGGATATATTTGCCAAAATGCAAGAAGCAGTGGAAATATGTCCCTCTTCTACATCAGCGATGGGTCGGGTATTGTTGTCGATCGCTTTGAGCCAATCCTTCATGTGAAGTCGAGTCGCAGGAGCAGCGTTCAGTTCGATTCGGTCTTCTGTGACGTCCTCAGGATACTCCTCTTTTTCATAGACCACATCATAGTGAATGGGTTCTTCCCCATCTCCATAGGGGAAATAATCTGCCTGCATGGTACTTCCGGCTAGCATCCCGTTTTCACCATAGATTTTAAAAGCCCAAGGGTATTCCGGATCTACCGGGTTGCCCCAGGTACGATGTTGCCAGACTACGTTGAGTTCAGGGAATTCGAAAATGGCTGTTTGGGTGTCTGCGATATTGGATTTACCATCCTTTTGGACATAAATACCTCCTGTACCTGTGACCTGAGTAGGCCAGCCCAATTTCAGCATCCAACGAACCGTGTCCAGCATGTGCACACACATGTCGCCGGTGATTCCATTGCCATATTCCATAAAAGTTCTCCACCAACGTGTATGCGGTAGCCCATCATAAGGGCGAAGCGGTGCTGGTCCAGTCCAAAGCTCATAATTGAAAAAGTCTGGGACTTCCTGAATGGGAGGATTCCCATTGGCTCGCATGTGGAAATAGCAGCAAACCTCTGCATGAGAGATTTTCCCAAGCTTTCCGGTATCGATAATTTCTTTTTTGGCAGTGATCAAGTGAGGAGTGGATTTTCGCTGAGTTCCAATTTGTACCACGCGATTGTATTTGCGGGCGGCAGCTAGAATGGCTTCACCTTCGATCACGTCAACCGAGATGGGTTTTTGGAGATAGACATGAGCACCAGCTTTGAGGGAGTCAATCGCCTGCAAGGCATGCCAGTGGTCTGGTGAGCCGATCAAAACAAGTTCTGGTTTTTCTTTGGCTAGGAGGTCCTGGTAATTTTCATAGAGTGGAGGAACTTTACCGGACTTTTGTCTCTCTGAAACCAGCTTTCCAGCAGCTTCAAGCATATTCTTATCCGGATCGGCCAAGCCTACCACATCAATGTCTGCTACTTGGATCAATCGGAAAAGGTCGGATTTCCCGTACCAACCTGCTCCAATTAAGGCTGTTCGAATAGGACCATCTTGATTTTTGAAGTCCATACCAAATAGACCAAAACTAGCAAGGGTCATGAATGCAGAAGATCCCTTTAGGAATTCGCGGCGATTAAGTTGATTCATAGGTTACAGGGTTTGAAGAGATTGAAAATCAATTTACAAAAAGCAAGGAATACCACAAATGCTGATTGGAAGAGCGGCAGATCGGATTGCTTTTGTTTTTTATTGAAAAAGCTTAAAGAAGCTTTTACTTTTTCAAAAAAACAGTGATACACGAGAAAAACTTTTTTTTTAGCTTTCAAATTTGAAACTTAAGCCTTCGAATTTTAATCAATCAAATGGCTTCAGGATTATTTGCACTTTTGGACGATATCGCCACACTGATGGATGATGTGGCGGTCATGAGTAAGGTGGCAGCAAAGAAAACAGCAGGATTATTAGGGGATGATTTGGCTGTTAATGCGGAAAAGGCATCCGGATTTCTGCCAGATCGGGAATTGCCCGTCTTATGGGCGATTACCAAAGGCTCTTTTTTAAATAAGCTGATTATTCTTCCATTAGCCTTCCTTTTAAGTGCTTTTGTCCCAATGGCAGTGACAATTATTTTAATCATTGGTGGCTTGTACCTGGCTTATGAGGGGGCAGAAAAGATTAATCATTACATCATTCCTCATAAAAAGGAGGTAAAGGATAGGCCAGATCTTGAACTCTCGAAAAAGGAGGTTTTGGAAGTCGAAAAGGCAAAAATAAAATCCGCGATCACCACAGACTTTATCCTTTCTGTAGAAATTGTAATCATCGCATTAGGGGCGGTATCAACAGAAGCTTTGTCTACACAAATAATGGTGGTGTCCATTATAGCTGTTTTGGCAACGGTGGGTGTATATGGAATTGTGGCGCTGATCGTACGAATGGATGAAATGGGCTACAAATTGATAGCTTGGAATGAGGAGGATGATAGCTTTTCGGATAAGGTGGGAAAGCTACTTGTGAGGGGCTTGCCATGGGTGGTTAGAGCACTCGGCTTTATTGGTACTATCGCGCTTCTATTAGTTTCCGGAGGGATTTTCTCACATAATATCGATTTCTTTCATCACCTTTTGCCCTCTTGGCCAACTTTCCTTCGAGACGGGTTAATTGGTTTGGTGGTAGGTTTTCTAACTTTAGTACCTGTCTCTCTTTTCAAAAAACTATTTAAAAAGAAAGCCTCTTGAACCTTTAAAATATTAGAAAATGAAAGCCCATATCTTGACAATTGCCATCTTACTTTTGATTTTACAACCACTTGCTGCACAAAATGGCGAGACTTTTCTGCAATTTGAAGGGGTAGAAGGCCCAGGAAAGGGGAAGCACGTGGTTTTGGTGGCAGGAGATGATGAATACCGATCGGAGGAAAGTATGCCGATGCTGGCGAAAATCCTTTCGGAGCGTTTTGGGTTTAAGACAACGGTACTTTTTCCCATTCATCCGGAATCGGGCGATGTGGTTCCCAATTATCAAAATAACATCCCTGGATTGGAGCATTTGCAGTCGGCCGATCTGATGATTATGCTGATTCGCTTTCGGGAGCTGCCAGATGAGCAAAGCCAATTCATTGAAGATTTTCTGATGGCAGGCAAGCCTGTCATTGGTCTGAGAACGTCCACACATGCATTTTTTTACCAAAAGAATAAAGAATCCAAGTTTGCGAAGTGGGACTGGATGAGTAAGGCTCCTGGATGGGAGCGTGGATTTGGTCAGCGAATCTTTGGAGAGACTTGGGTTAATCATCATGGCAAGCATGGAGTAGAGGGCACCCGCGGTATGATCGATGGGGTAGATCAAATCAATGAGCATCCTATTCTTAGAGGTGTCACAGATATTTGGGGGCCGTCGGATGTATACGGAATCCGTCACCTGCCAGAGTCAGCCAATGTCTTGGTCTTCGGGCAGGGAACGGTCGCTTTGGACCCGGATTCTGACTTGATCTGGGAAAAAGCTCTGATGCCTATCGCTTGGACTAAACCCTACCAACTCGAGGGTGGAAAGCAGGGAATGGCTTTTGCCTCGACCATGGGCGCTTCCTTGGATTTTCGGAGTGAAGGATTACGAAGGCTTGTAATCAATGCCGCATTTTGGTTGATCGGAATGGAAGAGGATATCGATCCAGAAATGAATGTGGACTTTGTCGGGACTTATGAACCCACCATGTTTGGTTTTGACACCTTTCGGAAAGGAATGCGTGTTTCGGACTTTAAATAAGACTTACAAGACCTTAATTATTCTGAAAAATAGAATCATCGAGTCATAGCTTTTTGGCTATATAAAATCCATAGCTCAGGTAGTCTTTATATTTTTTGTAAAGCCGGATTTCTTCTTTTTCGATCGATATAAGCTCCTTTGCTGCTTCAGAATGCTGATGATCGTTTAGGAATTTATCAAATCTATTTTCTATGGGGTTATAGTATTCTTCGATCCAGCTGGACTCAGGAAGTATAAAATAGCCTACAGGCGAAAAACCGTTTCGCTCCAGAACAGAAAACTTGGTGGAGGCGGTGCAGATTTCTGGATATTCGGAATTCCAATGATCTTCTATTTCCTTCGGCCTTGATTCGCTGAGCCAGGTGATTTCACTGACTGCCAAGTAGCCATTCGGTTTGAGGAATTTTTTCCAGTTTTTCACTCCATTTTCAAATCCCATATTGTAGATAGCCCCCTCCGACCAAATGATGTCCAAACTTTCATTTTCAAAGGGTAATTCCTCCATGGATGCCTCCAAGATTTTGATTTTTCCTTCTAGTCCTGATGCTTTGGCACGTTCGGTCAACTTCTCTAGAAATTCCGGGAATAAGTCCACCGCAGTAATATCAGCTTGCAGTTCTTTTGCCAAAACAAGTGTCTGTGCACCCGATCCACAACCGATGTCTGCAATTTGAAGCTTGCTTTCACATGCTATTGGCATTAAGCTTAAAGCCTTGGCTGTGTCAAGATCACTCCCTGGCCCTTGCCTTTTTGCATTGACATGAAAATCGATTAGAAGCTGAAGGTTTTCCATTCGTTTGGTTTTAAAGGGTAGCTTCTCAATTCTTAATCCTTCTCCATGGGATGTATTTCTAGAAGTTCGTCTGGATTCCAAAACCCTTCCTTGTCTTTTACTTCCTCTCTTACCTGCTTGACAAGCTCAGGGGAAATAGGGCTCGCTTGATTCCCAAATGAGTTTCTTACATAGGTCAAAACGGCTGCAACTTCCGTATCATTGAGCATTCCTGCGTAGGGAGTCATGGGTACTTGACCCGGATAGACCCGACCATTCACCTCGATTTCACCGAGAAGTCCGTTTAGGACGATCTTGATCAGTCGCTCCGGGCTTCCCGTCACCCAAGGCGTACCTTTGAGTGGGGGGAATTGAGAAGCTGTCAGACCATTTCCATCGAGCTGATGGCAGGTGGCGCAAAAGCCTTCGCGTGCGTAGATCTCCTTGCCAATGACAAAAAGCTCTCTATCCGAACCAGTCAGGTTGGATTTGATATCTTCTTCTTTTTTCTCATCAACAGAAAGACCATTGATATGTGCAATAGCCGTCTCTAAAGTTCTAGGAATCCAAGTATTGTCCTGTGGCTGCTTTTCTACCACACTCAAAATATCCACGCCATCTTCTTGAGGAAGCCAAGATGCTGCAGCAATTACTTCCATGCGAACTCGTCCATGTGGATCTGAAGCAGCACTTTTTAGGAGGTCTATTTGATTGCTCACCTGATGCCCGGTGTATCTAAGGACTCTCACAGCCGCAGCTCTAGCCCGATGATCCTTGGAATCCAAGAGTTCTTGAAGTAGGGTTTGATTGACTCGATTAATTCCCCAAGTCACCCAAAGAGCCTCCAAGCGATGATGTTCGTAGTTGGGGTCTTCTGTATCCAACTGGCTAAGCCAATTTTCCACCTCTTGATATACCTGATCGGCATCCCTTCCTCTGAGCTCTCTTCGTGTTCGGTAGCGTGTTCGATATTCAGGTAGCTTGAGATTATCCAAAAGCTCGGGGATACTGACACCATCGATTTTGGCAGGCTCCACCAAAGGTCGGGAAGGGTAGGTGACTCGATAAATTCGGCCATGTACATGATCTCTCAATGGGTCTCGGGCATTGTGCTGCATATGTCCGATCAGGATATTATGCCAATCGACGATATAAAGTGAGCCATCTGGCGCAAATTCCAAATCGACAGGGCGGAAATTACGATCTGTAGAACTCACCAAATCCTGTCGGTATTCGGTATGAAAGCCAACTTCATCTTCCACCATTTTATGCTGCTTGGTTCCCAAGAAACCGATCGTATTATTCAGAAGGATATCTCCCTGTACCTCATCGGGGAAGTGTCTGCTGGATACAAATTCCAAACCCGAAGTAGGTCTGACCATCTGCTCTTGTTCGATCAGATTGGGACCTTTGTAATTGGAATTTCCATACCGGGGAAGTACCGAGCCTGGAAGCATCCAATTGAGATTGGGTCCGGAAGTTTCGAGGTAGAAGTTTTGACCCCAATCGTCAAAGGCTATCCCCCAAGGGTTGGGAATTGCCACCTGATTGACTCGCTCCAATTTATGCCGCTTTGGTTCATAGCGGTAGAAGCCTCCGTTGGTTGCTCGTACTGGTCCATAGGAGGTTTCGACATTGGTATGCAAAAAGACACCCTCTGCCATGTAGATTGCCCCGGATTCATCAGTAGAATAGGCAGAAATCGCATGGTGAGTGTCATGGTCATCAAATCCCGAAAGTAGAATCGTTCTTTTATCAGCCCGGTCATCTCCGTCGGTATCTTCCAGCAAAACCAAGTTTGGTAATTGAGATACATACACTCCTTCCGCTGCCAGTTCGAAACCTACAGGAAGGTGAAGATCATCCGCAAAAACCGTTTGCTTATCGGCTTTTCCATCCTGATCAGTATCCTCCAAGATGATGAGTTTGTCGGAAGGTTTAGGATCGCCCGGCTTATAATGAGGATAGGAAGGCATGGTAGCTACCCAAAGTCTTCCTTTGTTGTCAAAAGAAAGCTGAACGGGATTAGCCAAATCCGGGAATTCTTCCTCCGAGGCGAAAAGTTCGATTTTGTAGCCTTCGGGTACTTTCAATTCTGCAAGTGCTGATTCCCCATATTTGTATTCCAAGCTTCCATTGGCTTTTGGATTGTAGTTGGTCTCTACCTCAGGAAGGTCTCTGGTTTTTACATCTGCTGCAGCCAAATCATAGTTTTCTCCTTTGGCGCTTGCCCAAATGGCAGAGTCTCGATTTGCGGTTAGTTGTCTGATTTTTTCCAATTCGTATGGGTAATTATCAGGACCAAAAGGATCATAGCGACGACCGAATACGTGCACACCATTTGGAATCTTGTAGTCATTGTGCCACATCCAGTTTTTCTCCTGTACAGCTTCATGAATGGATGCAAGTCTCTCAGGATTTTTTTGATCAGTCTGGCCAAAAAGCTGGTCAGCCAGAAAGTCAGCGAAGATTTGATAGCCTTCTTCAGTCAACTGAGAACCATCGAGTGTTAATGGAGAAGAAGCATCAGCGTACCATTTTTTACTAGCTGAAAAAGCATCCACAAAAACCAAATCATGTTTTTTTGCAACTTCTTCCATTGCTTGGGTGTAGGCCTCTAGAATTTCATTTTGAGCAATTCCGTTTGGCACATCCTTCCAATCAGAAATGTCCTCCATGGCGATCGGGGAGACTAAGGCTAGTTGAGGGATATCAGTGCCATTGTATTTTTGAGATTTAGAATGAAGTACCCAAGCTTCGAGTTCGTCTTTGAAGATTGGAAGCTTTTCTAAACCTTGGAAGGATTCGCTGAAACCAAAAAAACCTATTATGATATCGGTTTCTAGTCTAGTCAACCACTGATCGGGCTTTTCGAAAAAGCCCTGGGAGTCTGAAAAGGTAGCATATTCATCTTGGAATTCTTCTGCTCCTGGAAAGGCCCAAGGATCATTAGTGGCAGAACGTGGTCTGAAGCCCGGTGTGTCCCCTGGGTCGGCCATGTTTCGGATGAAAAGTGTGGAATCAGGATAGCGTGCATGCATGGAGGTTTCAAACCAGCCATACTCCATCATTCGAGAAGCTAAATTTTCCCCGACTATAGCGATTCGGGCATCTTTGCTTAATTCTAATTGCTTTTGCTCTTGGCATGCAGAGAAAATTGAAACGAGACCTAGAAAAATTAAAAGACGAATTTGATTCATGGTTTTTATGGGCTTTTGAGGCAATATTAGATTTGAAAATATCGCTTTATTTTCAAAAGAGACCAAAAGAAGCAGGATGCATCCTGTAAAAAATATAATTTTCCAGTTTTTTATGTAAACGGTCGGATCATTCGGCTGAAATCTATTTTGCTTTTTTTAAATTTCTTTTTCAACCTGAAATTTATTTTCATGCAAAGTTCAATAAAAAGCATTTCGAGCCTTTCATTACTCGTTTTAGTCCTCTTGGGTTTTAGCTGTCAGCAGCCCAAGCCAGAGCGTCAACTCACTGGTAATCCTAAAATTGACAAGTTAAAGCTTCCCGAAGGTTTTGCGGTGGAGCATCTGTACAGTCCTGGCGAAAACGATCAGGGGTCATGGGTGGCTATGACTTTTGATGATAAAGGCCGGATGATTACAGCAGACCAATATGGGTTTCTCTATCGTTTGACCATCCCAAAAGTAGGTTCTGACTCTGTCAAGCCTAAGGTGGAGAAAATGCTGGTTGGAAATGTGGAGGAGCCTCAAGTGGGGATGGGCTATGCGCAAGGCCTGCTTTTTGCCTTTAATTCCATCTACGTGATGGTCAATCACAATCCCAATGAGACTTTTTCCCGAGGAACAGGGCTTTACCGTATTCAGGACTTGGATGGTGATGATCAGTATGAGACCGTAACCGAGATTCGCACTTTTACAGGAGAGCCAGGTGAGCATGGACCTCACTCCATGAAATTGACCCCGGATGGAAGCCGAATTGTGCTTTCCGCAGGTAATCATGTGGATGTGCCTCAGATGGATCATTATCGACTTCCAAGGGTATGGGATGAAGACAATCTTTTCCCATTGATCAAAGACCCAAGAGGTCATGCGAACAATCGACAGGCTCCCGGCGGCTGGATAGCTACCATTGATCCTGAGGGTAAAGACTGGGAATTAGTGGCAGCTGGCTTCAGAAATGAATTTGACATTGCATACAATGAAGTAGGCGATTTGTTTACCTATGATTCGGATATGGAATGGGACTTCGGGATGCCTTGGTATCGGCCTACCCGAATCAATCATGTGACCTCGGGTGCGGAGTTTGGCTGGCGAACAGGAAATGCGAAATGGTCACCCAATTACTCGGATAACCTACCAGCTGTTTTGAATATCGGACAAGGTTCTCCGACCAATGTCATGTTTGGAACGGAGGCGGCTTTCCCCGCTAAATATCAAAAAGCTTTGTATGCCTTTGATTGGAGTTTTGGGATTATCTATGCGGTTCATCTTACTCCAGAAGGAGCGAGCTACTCTGCCAATGCGGAGGAGTTTATTTCCGGTTCACCACTTCCCCTCACGGATGGAACTATCGGACCTGATGGCGCAATGTATTTTGCCACGGGTGGTAGACGCTTGGAGTCGGACCTTTACCGGGTTTATTACAAAGGGAATCCTGATGATGTTTCAGCTTTGACGGTGGAGGAATTACCCACCGAAGCAAAGCTGAGACGGGAATTGGAAAGCTTTCACGAAAGAAATCCAGGCCCAGAAGGTCTGGAATTGGCCTGGCAAAACTTAGATCACGAAGATCGCTTTGTTCAGTATGCCGCTCGTGTAGCTTTGGAGCATCAGCCTTTGGAATCTTGGAGAGACAAAGTTAGTTCAGAAACAAATCCAGTCAAGAAAACGCAAGCCAGTTTAGCCTTGGCTCGTCAGGGAGCCTCGGGGGATGCAGTTGACTTGCTGAATGGTTTGATGGAAATAAATTATTCAGCACTTTCCGAAAAAGAAAAACAGGATTTGCTTCGAACAGTTGAGGTCATATTGTATCGGTATGAAGATGACGTTGCCTCGGTCAAGTCTGATTTGGTCGCCTATCTTTCCCCCAATTTCCCGGCAGATGATAATTTATTAAACCGGTCCCTTTCGGTGCTGTTAACGCATTTAGAAGCTCCTGATGCTGTGGAGAAAACTTTGGCATTGCTACAAACAGCCAAAGACGACGCAGACTATCAAAAAACCTTCACTTCTTCTTCTGAATTGGTTTTCAGAAATCCACAGTATGGTTTGGATATCGCAAATATGCTTGCAAATGTGCCTCCAGCTCAGGCTACTTACTATGCGACTGTTTTGGGAGGTGCCGAAAAAGGATGGACTCCAGCGATGCGTGAAGAATATTTTGCATGGATCAAAAATGCGTTGACGGAATATAAAGGAGGCAGAAGCTATGTGGGATTCTTGGACCGTGCCCGAAAGATGGCCTTAGCATCCGTGGATCCTGCAGATTTTGAAAAGTATGATGAGCTATCTGGTGGGAAGTTGCTTTCTGCCAGTGGGAATGATATTGTCGAACCTGGAATTCAGCCCGAAGGTCCAGGAAGAAGATGGACTGTAGACGAAGCCTTGGCAGTGGTGGATAATTTAGGAGCTCAGGATTATGTCAGAGGAAAGGCCATGTATCAGGCGACTCTTTGTCAATCATGCCATACCATGCAGGGAGAGGGAGGAATTGTCGGACCGGACTTGACTCAATTAGGAACTCGTTTTTCCAAAAAAGACATTTTGGAAGCTACCATCAATCCGAGTGATGTCATTTCGGAGCAATATCATGCGACCGTATTTGAATTGAAAGATGGAGGTTCTGTGGTAGGAAGACTGGTCAATGAAAATGAGGAGGCGTATTTTGTGTCTCAGAATCCATTTGCTCCAGATGATTTGCGTGAGTTGCCAAAAAGCACCGTTTCCTTCACCAAAAACTCAGAAGTGTCTATCATGCTTCCAGGATTAATCAATCGGCTCAACGAGGAGGAATTGAAGGATTTGATGGCTTATTTGATGGCAGGAGGAAATGAAAACCACGAGCTATTTCAGGATAAGAGTACTGCGGAAAGATAAAGAACTTGGATTAATTTCGTACGTTCGATAGATGTGCAGCCTTATTTTAAGCTATACCTGTAAACTCAGTTCAAATATTTGATCTTTAAAATTAATCGCTATGATAAGTGTCAACCCAAAATATGTTACAGATAAAAAAGGGAAAAAAGTTTCTGTAATTCTCCCTATGAAGGATTATAAAGCGATTTTGGAAGAGTTGGAGGAATTGGATGATATTAGGCTTTTCGATGAGGCCAAAAAGGAAGATCAGGAATTTTTTGATGCTGAAGAGGTCTTTAAGGAAATCGAAGAAGCCCGAAAAAACGAGCAAGTATAAGGTTCGAATAGCAAAAAGAGCCAAAAAGAAATTAATAAAGATTCCTGACCCCTATTTTTCAAACATTAAAGAAGCCATTTTGGCATTAGCAGATAATCCAAGGCCCAAAGGTTATAAAAAGTTGAAAGGTAGGGAAGGGTATCGAATTAGGGTAGCCAATTACCGTATCCTATACGAAATACAAGGCAAGATTCTGTTGGTAGATGTGATTGATTTAGGGCACAGAAAGGAGATATATTAATTATATTTTTAATCGAAAATCCTATTTAAAAAAACACCCCAAAAAGTTTTTTGCTTTTTGGGGTGTTTGATTTTCTAAGTTTTAATCTTTTTTCAATCCGTCCAACTCATCGGATAGTTTTCATCCACAAAATCCAGCGCATCTGTAGTGATCTGAAGGGGTCGGAAGGTATCCAGCATGACGGCGTATTCTTCTGTTTCTTTGGCTCCAATGGATTTCTCAACCGTCCCTGGATGGGGTCCGTGTGGCAGTCCTCCCATATGAATCGTGAAAGATCCTCGATCAATTCCTCTTCGACTCATAAACTCTCCTTCTGCATAGTACAATACTTCGTCAGAATCAATGTTGGAGTGATTGTAAGGTGCTGGAATAGCCAAAGGATGATAATCGAATAAGCGTGGTACAAAGGAACAAATCACAAAGCCCCAAGCTTGGAAGGTCTGATGTACGGGTGGTGGCTGATGGATTCGGCCGGTAATCGGCTCGAAATCATAGATTGACAGGGCATAAGGATACAGGTAGCCATCCCATCCCACTATATCTAGTGGGCTATGTCCATAAGAATATTGGTGCAACATCCCCTGTTTTTTGATTTGAACCAGGTATTCACCTTTTTCTTTTTCAATGTGAAGTTCATGTGGAGGCCGAATGTCCCGCTCGCAATAAGGGGAATGCTCAAGCAATTGACCTACTTCATTTCTATATCGCTTCACCGTCTCGATCGGACCCTGTGATTCGATGACGAGCAATCGCAAGGGGCCTTCTTCCTCAAATTCAAACCGATAAATCGTTGTTCGTGGGATGACGATGTAATCGCCTTTCCGAACTTCCAATTTTCCAAATTGAGAATAAAGGACGCCATTCCCATCATGGATGTAGATGAGTTCGTCTCCATCTGCATTTTTGAAGTAATAGTCCATTTTCCGCTGCTCCGGAGAACAGATTCCCATCATCACATCATTATTCATCATGAGCATGCGACGGGCGGAGAGATAGTCTTTACCAGTGGTGCCTACTCCTGATGTTTTGATATGGGTTTGCTGGAGACCGTGGTCTTTAGCCACTTCCCATTTGAAAGGTTTTGGCTTACCGATGGTTTTTACCTCGTTTGGATTGTAGATATGGTAGAGATTGGAATAGATTCCTGAGAAACCTTTTGAGCTGACAAGCTCTTCCTTGTAAAGGCTTCCGTCTGGCTGTCGAAACTGGGTATGCCGTTTGGGAGGAATCTGACCGAGTCTATGATAATATGCCATGGGTTTTTATTTGGGTTTACGAAGGCAATTTACAATTAGCCTTTGAGAGAAAAAACAGCCTAAATAAAAAGGCTGATTATCAATTTAACCAGCCTCTTCAATATTTGTTAGGGTAGACTTATTTGCTTTCTTCCTCAGTTTCAAAAATCATCTTTCTGAGGTTCTCTATTTTTTCACCGGTTTTTTCCTGTAATAGGCCCAAAAGCTCATCTTCCTGTCCCTCGGTAAACTTTAAATCATCGTCTGTTAATGCGGCGTAAGTTTGCTTGAGTTGTCCCTTCAGTTGATTCCAGTTTCCTTTCAGTTGTAATGACATAAAATGTATATTTTTGGTTAGAATAAAAGATTAACAACAATAAAACCCATCTACCTAAAAAATAGTTCCATGCCTATTAAATTAAAAAATCCTTATCAGGCCTTTTTGTACCTTTCCTTTTTATTTCTTTTTGTCAACATCCCATCTATGAAAGCTCAAAAACTGATATGGTCAGATGAATTTGAAAATCCGGGCTTACCTGATCCGGCCAAATGGACTTATGACGTCGGTGATCATGGCTGGGGAAACAATGAGTTGCAGTTTTATACAGAAAAAGACCTTAAAAATGCCCGGGTAGAAGATGGGTATTTGATCATTGAGGCAAGGTCTGATGCGGATAAGCCCAAAGGTTATACCTCTGCTCGATTACTCACTAGGGGAAAAGCAACCTGGAAATATGGCTACATAGAAGTGCGGGCAAAGCTTCCCAAAGGAGTTGGGACCTGGCCGGCTATCTGGATGCTAGCGGAGGAGAACCGTCATGGTGGTTGGCCTAAAAACGGTGAAATCGATATCATGGAGCATGTGGGATTTGATCCCGGAGTGGTTCATGGCACTGTACATACAGAGGCATTTAATCATGTCAAAGGGACCCAAAAAGGAAAGCAGATTCAAGTTCCTGATTTTGATTCTGAATTTCATGTTTACGCCATCAATTGGACTGAAGAAAAAATTGATTTTCTAGTGGATGGTGTTCAGTATTTCACCTTTGAAAATACGGGAGGAAGCTATCAGGAATGGCCATTTGATCAACCTTTTCACTTGATATTGAATATTGCAGTTGGAGGAAATTGGGGAGGTCGAGAAGGAGTAGATCCGGATATTTGGCCACAGCAGCTTGTGGTCGATTATGTACGGGTCTATGATGAAATGCCGGGAGAGAACCCCTAATTTAATTTTTGGCAAAATGTCTAAGATTGCCTAAACTGAAGAAGAAAATTAGTTAGACTTACTTACTAAAATACCATGTCCTCAATTCGAAGAAAAAAATTTCAGGCCTTCTTTATTGTCAGCCTTTTGCTTTTGTTGATCTATGCGAAAAATCTTATTGAGCGTCAGAATTTTAAAGAGATCAGCTCCACCTTTACCGAGGTGTATAATGATAGACTGGTGGTAGAAAGCTACATTTTTGATATTTCTGAAGGTCTTTTTCAGATCCAAAAGCTCGTAGATCACTGCGATATTGATTATGATTACTCGCGCGTTTTGGATGAAATTGAACAGAAGGAAAATGAAATTTTGGCGATCATAGAAGAGTTTGAAAAGACAAAGCTGACACCTAATGAATCTCAATATTTGACAGATTTCAAAAATATCATTGTGAATGATCTATCGATCAAGAGTTATGATTTGCTTTACACTGATTCTAGTGGAGTAAATATCGACCAAGTCAAGCGATATGATGCAAAAATTTCTCAGGCGAGAAAGGACTTGGATGATCTCAGTGCGATCCAATTGGATGAAGGTGAAAGATTGATCAAGAAAGCTAAAAGACTAATCAATCGCTCTCAGATTTGGGCACAATTCGAAGTTGCGCTTTTAATTATCCTGATTTTAGTGATGTTCTGGTTGATTTTCAGAAAATCAAAAGAAACGAAGGGGGTGATTTCCTAAGTAAAAATTTGACTATCAATAAAGAAGCCCGATCGAAAGACCGGGCTTCTATATGAATTTATACGAGCTCCTGCTCTTGGGCGTATTCCTCAACAGGGATACAGCTACACATTAAGTTTCTGTCACCATAGGCAGAATCAATTCTCCGTACGGTAGGCCAGAATTTATTATCCTTCACATAAGCCAAAGGATAAACAGCCTTTTCTCGGGAGTAGGGTAATTCCCACTCTCCGATCAAGACCATGTTTGCCGTGTGCGGAGCATTTTTCAATACATTATTTTCTTTGTCAGCAGATCCATTTTCGATCTCTCTGATCTCCTCTCGGATTCCGATCAGGGCGTCACAGAATCGATCCAACTCAGCCTTAGTCTCAGACTCTGTAGGCTCGATCATCATCGTGCCTGCTACCGGGAAAGATACAGTCGGAGCGTGGAACCCGTAATCCATCAATCGCTTAGCGATATCCTCTACTTCTACACCGAATTCCTTGAAACCACGGCAATCAATGATCATCTCATGAGCAGCCCTTCCATTGGCACCGGTGTAAAGAATAGGGTAATGACCATCCAATCTTTCCTTGATGTAGTTGGCATTTAGAATGGCCATTTTAGTAGCATTGGTCAGACCGGCTCCGCCCATCATCTCGATGTAAGCGTAGGAGATTGGAAGAATGCTCGCACTACCGTATGGTGCAGCTGAAATGGAAGATACTGCTTGGGTTCCTCCGGTTTTGATGATTGGATTTCCGGGTAGGAAAGGCGCCAAGTGAGCAGCTACGCAAATTGGACCCATACCAGGACCTCCGCCACCGTGAGGAATACAGAATGTCTTGTGCAAGTTGAGGTGGCAGACATCAGCTCCGATTCGTCCTGGAGAGGTCAAACCTACCTGTGCGTTCATATTCGCGCCATCCATATAAACTTGTCCTCCAAACTCATGGATAGTAGCACAGATTTCCTGAATAGCTTCTTCGAATACCCCGTGCGTAGAAGGATAGGTTACCATCAAGGCTGCAAGGTTTTCAGCATTTGCAGCAGCTTTTTCCTTCAGGTCTGCCACATCGATATTTCCTCTTTCGTCACATTTCACCAAGACTACTTTCATTCCGGCCATAACAGCAGAAGCAGGATTGGTTCCGTGGGCAGAAGTAGGAATCAAAGCGATATTGCGGTGACCTTCGCCACGGCTCATGTGATAGGCTCTGATGACCATCAGGCCAGCGTACTCGCCCTGAGCTCCTGAGTTGGGCTGAAGAGAAGTGTCCGCAAAACCGGTGATTTCAGTCAACCATGTTCTGAGATTGGAGAACAATTCTTGGTAACCCAAAGTCTGATCCATAGGAGCAAATGGGTGAATCTGTCCAAACTCCGGCCAAGTGACAGGGATCATCTCAGCTGTAGCATTCAGCTTCATGGTACAAGAGCCCAAGGAAATCATGGAGTGTACCAAAGACAGGTCTTTTGCTTCCAATCGCTTGATGTAGCGAAGCATTTCATGCTCGGAGTGGAAGTTGTTGAACACAGGGTGGGTGAGGTAGTCAGACTTTCTGGCTAGTGCTTCTGGCAATTCCAGATTCAAGTCAGCTACCAATTCGTCCAAGTTCAATGTATGCTTTCCTTCTTCTGTAGCGAAGATGGATACGATAGCTTCTACATCAGCAAGCGACTTAGTCTCATCAAAGGAGATGAAGATAGAGTCCTCTTCGTAGCGGAAGTTCATTTCAGCTCCTAAAGCCAATCCTCTTACACGCTCGCGAGATACCTCATTCATTTTTACCTGAATGGTATCGAAGAAGGTTTGATCAGAAACTTCGAGGCCTACCATCTTCAGTGCTTGGGCTGTCAATTTGGCTAGGCCATGCGTACGAAGCGCAATATTTTTCAATCCTTGCGGACCGTGATAGACTGCATAGAAAGAGGACATCACGGCAAGTAATACCTGTGCAGTACAGATATTGGAAGTGGCTTTTTCACGCTTGATGTGTTGCTCGCGCGTCTGAAGCGCCATACGATAAGCTTTGTTTCCGGCGCGGTCTACAGATACACCGATGATTCGGCCTGGGATTTGTCTTTTGAAGTCTTCCTTGGTTGCAAAAAATCCTGCGTGAGGCCCACCATATCCCATTGGTACACCAAATCGCTGTGCAGATCCTACTACCACATCGGCTCCCATTTCTCCCGGAGGGGTTAACAATGTGAGCGCCAAAAGGTCTGTGGCAAAGGCGGTCAATACATTGTTTTCTTTTGCGGCAGCTACGATAGCAGAATAATCCCTCACAGCACCTTCCGCATCAGGGTATTGGAACATGACGCCATAAAGCTCAGGGTCTGTCACGTCCAAATCTTGAATAGATCCAAATACCAATTCGATTCCAACCGGTTCAGCTCTAGTTTCAAGAAGCGCTCTGGTCTGAGGAAAGATTTTCTCGTCTACAAAGAATTTGTTTGCGGTTTTCTTCGCTCTTGGTTTTACGGAGTGAAGCATGGTCATGGCCTCGGCAGCTGCAGTGCCTTCATCCAATAGAGAGGCATTGGCCAGCTCCATGCCGGTCAGTTCCATGACCACCGTTTGGAAATTGATCAAAGCTTCCAATCTACCTTGGGCAATTTCTGCCTGATACGGAGTGTAGGCAGTATACCACCCTGGGTTTTCCAGCACATTTCTCAAAATCACCCCAGGAACGATGGTATCATAATAACCCATCCCGATGAAGGATTTGAAGACTTTGTTTTTGGAAGCGAGTTTTTTGAAATCTCTCAGAAATTCAGATTCCAGTTTCGCTTTGGGCAAATCCAAAGGTCTTTCGTTTTGAATTGCTTTTGGGACGGTTTGATTGATAAGTTCCTCAAGGGATGTGGCACCGATCTTCTCCAACATTTCTGCGATTTCCGCCTCTGTCGGGCCATTGTGTCTGCTCTCAAACTTGACAGCATTCGAAAGGTTAATCTTCATACTTTTTTAATGGAAGCTGTGATGAATAGTAGGGTCTGAAATATTTTCAATTTCTGGCGGCAAAGGTACAATTAATCAAGGGATAATCTTTGCTTAACAGACAGAAATTCACCTCCTCAACACCCCTTTCGTGTAAACGGTTTACCGATAGGATAAAAAAATGTCTAGCTTAGCGATCAAAATAAAATTTAAACAAATGAATAAACGATTTCTACTGACTTCTGCATTGGCTTTGGGGATATCCTGGGGCTCTTTTGCGCAGAATCCCGTGCAGGTAAAATATGCCAACACGATTACTGAGGCTGATTTGGAAGAGTACCTTACTTTCTTGGCTTCTGATGAAATGAGAGGCAGGGATACGGGTTCACCTGAAGGGCTGATTGCTGCCAATTATCTGGCTGATTTTTACAAAGAACTAGGACTGACTGGTCCCGTGGACGGAGGCTATTTTCAGCAGGTTCCTTTGGTGAGCGCTAAGTTTGAAAAGGTCAGTTTGAAAGTTGGAAAAGCCAATTTGGTGGAGAACGAGGATTTTGTGTTTATCGGTGACGGTGACATGAAGAAGGCTTCTAAAACGGATTTGGTTTTCTTGGGCCTTGCCAATGATGAAAACATTGCCAAAGTAGATGTAAGCGAAAAACTAGTCGGAATCTGGGCCGTAGGTGAGCGAAGCAATGGCTTGGTGGCTAAGGTCATGGATGCTGGAGCAGCTGGGGTGGTGATCGTGAGTATGGAGGGTAAGGCCAACTTTGATCGGATTGCCAACCGATACAAGACACTTTCTGGAAGAGGAAGAATCGGATTTGAGCGTGAAATCGAACAGCGGCCAATCTTCTTGGTGAGTTCTGATAAAATGGGTGAACTTTTCGAAACTCCGGTGGAGGAGCTCAAGGAAGCTGCAAAGTCCAATCCTGAGTCCATCAAATCCCAAAAAGCGTCTTACCAAGTGCAAAAAAGTGTGACCCCGGTGGAGGCATACAATGTCTTGGGCTTCTTGGAAGGTACCGATAAGAAAGAAGAAGTGCTTGTAATTTCTTCCCACTACGATCACGTAGGTGTGAGCTCTACGGGAGAGGTATTCAATGGAGCAGATGATGACGGTTCGGGTACAGTATCTGTCATGGAGATTGCCGAAGCATTTGCCACTGCAGCCAAAGACGGAATCCGGCCAAGAAGATCCATTCTGTTTTTGAATGTGACTGGTGAGGAAAAAGGATTGCTTGGATCCGAGTATTATTCCGAAAATCCAATTTTCCCGATCGCTAATACCGTGAATAACATCAACATTGACATGGTAGGTCGTATTGACTATGAATATCAGGATGCGGAAAATAAGGACTATGTCTATGTGATCGGATCGGAAATGCTTTCTACTGATTTGAAGAAAATCAACGAGTACAATAACATTACCTATACCGACTTGATCTTAGACTACCGATATGATGCGGAGGATGATCCTAATAGATTTTATTACCGATCAGATCATTACAACTTTGCGAAGTTTGATATTCCAGTCATTTTCTTCTTCAATGGAGTACATGATGATTACCATCAAGTGACGGATACGGTGGATAAAATCGAATTCCCACTGATGACCAAGCGGGCGCATTTGATTTTCCACACAGCTTGGGATCTTGCCAACCGAGAGAAGCGAACTCGAGTAGATGGCACGAACACTCGCGGAGAGCGATAAAACTTTAAAAGACCCTGAGAAATCAGGGTCTTTTTTTGTATTCTTTGAGGAGGATTTGAGTAAAAATAAGAACTCTATTTAAAGAATAAAAAATTCGATTTATCCGACATCCGACATCCGACATCCGACATCCTAATTCCTCCTATTCTTCGTCTTCAACTGATTCCGGTTCTTTTTCTTTCCTGATTTTCGAGCTTTGACTTTTTCTCCTTTACCAATATTCTTTTTGGGTTTAGCCTTTTTTTCATGAAAAGCTCCTTTGTAATCGGGATTTTCCTTTTGCTTGAGCTTATCCAATTCACGGGCATAAATCTGCTGCTCTGCAAAAGGCGTTTCGGTGATTTTTACTGATTTGGGAATGGCGACCTCAGGAACCTCCATCCGGATCAGCTCCTCGATTTTCTCAAAGTGCCAGACTTCTGCCGGATTGATAAAGGTGATCGCTTTTCCTTCCTGCTCTGCTCGGCCCGTTCGACCGATTCGATGCACATAATCCTCATAGATCAAGGGCACATCAAAATTGATCACATGGGAAACCATCGTCACATCCAAGCCTCTGGAGGCCACATCTGTCGCTACTAAAAGTCGCACTTCTCCGGCTTTGAAATCCTCCATGGAGTTGATTCGGGTATTTTGCCCTTTATTAGCATGGATGACGCGTACTTCGCCTACCTTTTTTCGCATCAGAAAGCTGGATACTTCCTCGGCATTTTTCCGACTTCGGGTAAAAATGATGGCTCGGCTGATTTCCTCGTTTTCGAGCAAGTGTTCCAGCAGGTTGATTTTCGTTCGCATATTTGGCACGAAATACTTGACCTGGGCGATGGTCTCCGCCGTGGTGGCAGATGGCGTGATTTCGACTCGCTCCGGGAATTCAAGAAATTCGGCAGAAAGTCGCTCGACCTTATCGGAGAAGGTCGCTGAGAAAAGTAGATTTTGACGCTTCACTGGAATAATTTCCAAAATGGCCCGAATCTGCGGTAGGAATCCCATGTCCAGCATTTTATCCGCCTCATCCAAGACCATTGTTTTCAGTTCCCGGGTCAGAATGACACCTTTCTTATACAAGTCCATAAATCGTCCCGGAGTAGAAATAATCAGATCCACTCCTGCTTCAATCTGCTCGATTTGGGTTTTTGGTCCCAATCCACCATAAAGGCACACTGCGCGTAGATCGGTATATTTCCCCAAATCTTTGCAGACGGCTTCGATTTGCATGACGAGCTCCCGAGTAGGGGCCAGGACCATCGCCCGAGGATGCATCCCTTGGGCATATTTGATTTTCATCAGGATGGGAAGCACATAGGCAGCGGTTTTTCCGGTACCTGTCTGCGCAATTCCCAATACATCATGACCTGCCAAGCCAAGCGGAATAGCCTTCTCCTGAATAGCGGTAGGAGTGATGTAGCCTGCCTCTGCGATGGCATTGAGTAGCTGTTTGTTCAGTTTAAATGCCTCAAAGTTGATTGCCTGCTCGGCCATGATGGATGAATTTGGAAGGAGAAAAGATTGAATATTGTGCAAATATAGCGATTACCAGTTGGAACTTTTCGGGTCTATTCCTTCAGAGTATCAATGGTCTTGAAATGTGAATACGGGATGCCCATGTTTTTTTCCTCATTTTCTAAAAATAATTTCGGGATGATTCTTGCGCAAAAAGGGACTTCTGTCTACCTTTGCCATCCGATTGAGAAAAAGTTCTCGAAGATTAACAAATGGTGATTGTAGCTCAGCTGGTTAGAGCGCTGGTTTGTGGCACCAGAGGTCGCCGGTTCGAACCCGGTCTTTCACCCCTAAAACCCCTCATTTTGAGGGGTTTTCGTTTTAATCCTCAGTACTTTGGCACAGGATTTGGTGCAAATCGACAAACTAAACCAACTTCAGATGTTTACATTGTTTAAAAACTCACCGAAATTCCCGGTGGTGAAACCGGTGAATATCTCGCTTGTCCGTAATTACATGGTCAAGTTTGAGGAGTCCCTCAAAAATTTTGAGGAAATTCAAAAAGAAGCTGTACGCTCCTAAAAAAGATTCGATTATCAGAAGGTTATGGCAACATAACCTTTATTTTTTTGCATTTGATTTTTCTTTCCGTTTCTATATTCTATTTTAACGGAAGCAACTTTTCAACCCATGAGTTATATCCATTTTGACAAGACCCAACTAGTCAACCTAAATTATTCCCTTGACCGGGAAATCATACGTACCAATCGTTCGGGAACCTATACAAGTACTACCATAATTGGCTGTAATACAAGGAAATACCATGGGCTTTTGGTGGCTCCTCAGCCAAAGATTGATTCTCAAAACCATGTTTTTCTTTCCACGGTCCATGAAACCGTTATTCAGCATGGAGCAAGTTTCAACTTGGGTATTAGCAAGTTTCCGGGAAACTACCATCCACGGGGGCATAAGTATTTGAAGGATTTTGACTCTGAACCCATACCGAAACTGACTTATCGTGTCGGTGGGGTTTTACTCCAAAAAGAATTGATTCTCGATACCAATCGGGATCGGGTAATGATTCGATACACCTTGCTTGAAGCCCATTCGCCTACCAAAATTCGGATACAGCCCTTTTTGGCTTTCAGAGGCTATCATACCCTTTGTAAGGAAAACAATGACATCAATAAGGATTTTGAAAAAGTGCCCAATGGGGTGAAGTTTCAACTTTACCCGGTATATGATCCCTTGTATCTGCAGCTTTCCAAGAAGAACACCTTTGAGTCTGACCCGAAATGGTACAATAACGTAGAGTACATCATCGAAAGGGAGCGAGGCTACGATTATCAAGAGGACTTGTATGTGCCTGGTTACTTTGAATTCGATATCAAAAAGGGAGAATCCGTGATTTTTGCGGCAGGTCTGACAGAGGCGGATCCGGCTACCCGACAGCGGGCTTTCGAAAAGGAAGTAGCTCGTAGAATTCCTCGAAATAATTTTGAAAACTGCCTGATTAACTCTGCTACTCAATTTATCCGAAAGCGAGAAGGGGATACCCGGATTATCGCAGGATATCCATGGTTTGGCTGGTGGGGTCGGGATACTTTTGTGGCTGCACCCGGATTGACTTTGGCAAGAGGCGATAAGGAAACTTTCCTGGAAATCATGGATACGATGTCCCGTGATCTGAAGGGACCGCTTTTTCCCAATGTTGGCAGCGGTGATTTCACCAATATGAATTCCATCGACGCGCCACTTTGGTTCTCTTGGTCGCTTCAGCAATACATTTTCTTTACAGGAGATAAAAAGACCATCCAAAAAAGGTATTTGGATAAGCTAAAAGGCATAATCGATGGATATCGGGAAGGAACCGACTTCAATATTCATGTCATGGATAATGGCATGGTTTACGGAGGCTATGACGGGGTCGCATTGACTTGGATGGATGCAGTCACAGTGGATGGGCCGGTAACCCCTCGAACCGGTTCGCCTGTGGAAATTCAGGCTCTTTGGTACAATGCACTCAAGTTCTATGAGGAGCTTTCCGGAGATCAGGAATATGGCAAGCTGGCAGAAAAAGCCAAGGAATCTTTCCTGAGTGAGTTTTGGGATGAAGAAAATGGCTATCTGGCCGATGTTGTTCATGATGGAGAAAAAGATTGGGCTATTCGTCCTAATATGGTTTTTGCGACTTCTCTGCCATACTCTATGCTGGATGAAAATCAAAAAGCTAGTATTCTAGATCTGGTCAGGTCCAAACTGCTGACTACCCGTGGACTTCGAACATTGGCGCCTGATGATCCCGCTTACAAAGGCTATTATTTCGGTGATCCAATCAGTCGGGACAATGCTTATCACAATGGCACCGTTTGGGTGTGGCCTTTGGGGCATTTTGTCGATGCTTATCTCAAGCTACACGGAAAGTCTGCGGAGAATTTCATCAAGAAAATCATTCAGGGATTTGATGGGGTGATGACCCAATACGGTGTAGGAACCGTAGCAGAAATATTTGACGGAGATGCCCCGCATCGACCGAAAGGAGCAATTTCTCAAGCCTGGAGTGTGGGAGAGCTGCTTCGTATGATGGATTTAATTAAACGCTTATAATTATTTTTCATGAGAGTCTTAATGTTTGGGTGGGAGTTCCCGCCACATATTTCCGGAGGACTTGGTACTGCCTGTTATGGTTTGGTCAAGGGGATGGTTCACCACAATCAGGAGGTGATTTTTGTAGTGCCCAAACTTTGGGGTGATGAAGAGGAATTGGCAGATTTTGTCAATGCCAGTGATATCACCATAGACTATCGTGAAAAGAAGTTTAAAAGTATCTGGAAAAACCTGACCTACTTGGAAGTTTCCAGTTTTTTGGTGCCCTATTTAGGTCCTGAGGAATATCAGAAATTCACCGATTATGCCATCCATGATCGAACGGATGTAGATGAAAGTATTTTCACCACCAAATATGAGTTCAGTGGGAAATATGGTAAAAACCTCATGGAAGAGGTGAGTCGCTATGCCTTGACTGCCGCGCAAATAGCCCGAGATCGCGATGATTACGAAATCATACATGCGCATGACTGGCTTTCTTTTCCGGCAGGTATCGCTGCCAAAGAAATTAGTGGAAAACCACTTGTAGCCCATGTGCATGCGACGGAATACGATCGATCCGGTGAATCAGTTAATAAGCCTGTTTTTGAGATTGAAAAGGCGGGGATGGAAGCCGCCGACCATGTAGTGGCTGTAAGCCAACTCACCAAAAACACGATCATTCGCCGCTATGGAATTCCTGCGGAAAAAGTCAGTGTGCTGCACAATGCTGTCTTGGATGCAAGCATCATCAAGTCCAAATATGTGAAGAAAGTGCCGGAGAAAATCGTCACTTTCTTAGGGAGAATTACTTTTCAGAAAGGCCCTGAATACTTTGTGGAGGCTGCCAAAAAGGTCTTGGATCGAGATGAAAATGTACGCTTTGTCATGGCAGGTTCCGGGGATTTGCTCAACCGGATGATTGACCGAGTTGCAGAGCTCCGAATGGGACATAAATTTCACTTTACGGGATTCCTGAAAGGGGAGGATGTAGACCATATGTACGCGATTTCAGATGTCTATATCATGCCTTCTGTTTCGGAGCCTTTTGGAATTGCTCCATTGGAGGCGGTGCGGCATAATACGCCTACTGTGATTTCCAAACAGTCGGGTGTGGCCGAGGTCCTTCAGAATGCCATCAAAATCGATTATTGGGATGTAGATGCGATGGCGGATGCCACTTTTGCCTTGCTGCATTACCAAGGGATTTCTAAGATGTTTAAAGAATTAGGCAGCGAAGAACTGAAGAATTTGAAATGGGAGCATGTGGCTGCCCGACTAGTTAAGATTTATGAGAAAACTTTAGCGCAATAACCATGAGAACGATTTGCTTTTACTTTCAGGTGCATCAGCCGTACCGGCTAAAGCCCTATCGCTTTTTTGATATTGGAGATGACCACTATTATTGGGATGATTTTCTAAACCGGAATGTCATGCGAAGGGTAGCTCAAAAGTGCTACTTGCCGATGAATGCCCTATTGCTAGAGTTGATCGAAAAGCATCAAGGTGCGTTTAAAGTGACTTTTTCTTTCTCAGGGACCTATTTGGACCAATTGGAAGCCTATGCGCCGGATGTGCTCGAAAGCTTCCAAAGGCTGGTGGCGACAGGTCATGTGGAGGTGCTGAGCGAAACCTATGGTCACTCACTGGCTGCCCTGAAGAGCAAGGAAGAGTTTGCTCGCATGGTGAATCAGCATAAGGAGAAAATCCAGCGATTATTCAATGGCTACATGCCCAAAGTCTTCCGAAATACCGAGTTGATTTATTCCGATCAAATCGGAGAAATGGTCGCGGCTATGGGATATAAAGGCATTTTAACAGAAGGTGCAAAGCATGTTTTGGGTTGGAAGAGCCCCAATTATGTGTACCAAAACAGCATCAAGCCGGAGCTCAAGGTACTCTTGAAAAACTTCCTGCTTTCGGATGATATTGCCTTCCGCTTTTCCAACAAGACTTGGAAGGATTATCCTTTGACAGTAGATAAATTCATCTCTTGGATCAAGCCTATTCCAGCATCCGAACCGGTTCTCAATCTCTTTATGGACTATGAGACCTTTGGCGAGCATCAGTGGAAGGAGACAGGGATCTTTGAATTTATGCGCGCTTTGCCGGAGGCAGTTTTGAGTCAGACGGATTATGGATTCTCTACCCCATCAGAGGTTTTGAGTCAGGTAGAGCCTGTCAGCGCCATTCATGTGCCATATCCGATCAGTTGGGCGGATGAAGAGCGGGATCTCACCGCTTGGCTGGGAAATGACCTGCAGGATGAAGCTTTCGATCGGCTTTATGAACTGGAAAAGATTGTCAGAAAGTTAGATGATCCGGATTTGATTCGAGACTGGAATTACCTGCAGACCTCCGATCATTTTTACTATATGTGTACCAAGTTTTTCTCAGACGGAGACATTCACTCTTACTTCAGTCCCTACGACACGCCTTACGATGCCTTTATCAATTATATGAACGTACTCAGTGATTTTGTGCTGCGGATCAAGGAGAAACAAAAGGAGTTGGAGGAGGTTTAAAAGAGTTCCGATTCTTTATGCTCCAGAAATCACAAAAGCTGCTCAGGGAAAATGAGCGGCTTTTTTTTACTTGAATTCGAAATATGAATTGAATTTCCAATTATACTCGTATTTTAAAATCTCTGCCAAATACCCTAAAAGATTAAATCAAGGGTGAGCAATGAAATAATTCTATATCAATCTAATGAATTACCTGAGCGTATTGAGGTAAGGTTGGAGAATGAAACGGTTTGGCTCAACCGTCAACAATTGGCCTTACTTTTTGGTAGAGATGTCAAAACTATAGGGAAGCATATCAATAATGTGTTTTCTGAAGGGGAACTTCAAAAATCTTCAACTGTCGCAAAATTTGCGACAATTCAACTTGAAGGAGAAAGAAGAATAGAACGTCTCATCGAATTTTATAATCTTGATGTCATCATATCCGTTGGATATCGAGTTAAGTCCAAACAAGGTACCCAGTTTCGAATTTGGGCTACTCGTGTGTTACGGGATTATTTACTAAAAGGATATGCATTGAATCGACGCATGGATCGGATAGAAACTGATGTCGATATACTCTCCAAAGAAGTACATAAAATCTCGGTACAATTAAAAACTCAAGGAATTCCAAACCAAGGTGTATTTTTTGACGGCCAAGTATTTGATGCCTACGAACTCGCTTCAAAAATCATTCGCTCAGCCAGAGAAAATATTGTTTTGATAGATAATTATATCGATGAAAATACACTTACACATCTGGCGAAAAAGGGAAAAGGGGTGAAGGTTCATTTGCTATCCAAGCAAATTAGTAATCAATTGAAACTTGATATTGAAAAAGCCAATATCCAATATGGGGATTTTGAAGCAAAAAAATTTGCAGACAGCCACGACCGCTTTTTGATTATTGACAGCAAAGAAGTGTATCATTTAGGTGCATCGCTTAAAGACTTGGGCAGGAAATGGTTTGCTTTCTCCAAACTAGAAACGAAATCAGTAAAAAGTATCATGCGAGTAGTTTCTGAATTGATTTGATCCAGGTCTATAATAAAGGAATTAAAGTTTCTGAAAGTCCCATTAAAAATTCAAAAGCCCTGTAAGATACCATCCTACAGGGCTTTGTTGATCGATCTGGTGGAGCTGGCGAGATTCGAACTCGCGTCCAGATAAGGAAACACCGTACCGTCTACATGCTTAGTCACCGATTGGCTTTTCGACTAGACTATGCTGGGTGACACACCTGAGTTATTGATTATCAATGATTTATACGTGATTGACTTGGTGAGGTTAGATTTAAAAATCTAAAATTCTGAATTTGGAACAGGGACACTTTTGATCTCAAATTGGGGCTTTTGGAAAGGTTTTGCCACCAAATAGCCACCAAAAATGTATCGTACAAAAGTCATTTTAAAGTCTGTGAGTAAGCGGACAAATCTGGGAAATCTGGTTGTAGAGGCCACTTTTATTTCTAAAGAAAAAAGAGAGCGAGTTTATATCTCTACAAACGAAAAAGTTATTAGCCACCAATTCTTGGGAAGTAAAATTTCAAAGTCTAATCCCAATCACAAGCAAATATGGGAAAGAGTGGAGGAAGTGCATGGAGCTGTAAGGCAGATCTTATTTGAGATCGAGTCAGATTATGGGTTCTGTACGGCAGAACTGTTCAAACAAAGATACTATGAAGAAAAACAAGAAGTCGTTGAGGATGATTTAATGACCCTATTTAGCCAGTTTATAGAGTTGAAAAGACTTACTCTAAAGCCAAAACTGGTACAGAAATTACAAGCCATTGAAAAACATCTCAAAGAGTTTTTAAGAAAGAAAAGAAAGGTGTATCCATCTGATTTTGATCAATTAATGGTAAATAAGCTTGCTCAATATTGGAGGGATAATAAGGGATTCCAACCTAATACCATTGCCAAGAATTTCAAGTTTATTAGGCAGTTTCTGAATCATCTCTTCAATGAGGAAATCCTAAAAAATAGTAAGTACCAAAGATTTCAATATCCAAGGGAGGTAGAAACCAATACGATCGTATTGACTAAGGAGGAGGTAGTAAAGCTGATTCAATATATTCCTAAGACCTATTCTGAATCTAAGGTTAGGGATTTATTCCTAGTGTTGATCTATACAGGTCTCAGATTCGGAGATGGAGTCAGGATTAAGAAGAGTTGGGTAAAGGGTGAATTTCTCTATATCAATACCCAAAAGACAGGAGAGAAAGTATCTATTCCTATCCATCCCCATTTAAAAGCAGTATTGGCGAAATATGAGTATGATCTAGGACCTCTGAAAATTTCCAATCAGAAGTTTAATGATTATGTCAAGGGACTATGCAAAGAGGCTGGAATTACAGAGCAGATTGAGATTGTACGATATGAAAAGGGAGTGAAGATGTACCTAACCTTTCCCAAACACCAGCTGATTGCGAGCCATACTGGAAGAAGGACCTTTATTACCAATGCCATATTAGCAGGTATCCCTTTACCTGTGATCCAGAAGATAACTGGGCATAGAAAGCTGACAACACTTCAGAAATATGTGGAGATAGCAGATGAGAACAAGAAAACTGAGCTGGAAAAGCTGAGTAATTTCTTCAAATGAATGAGAGGTGGTAATTCACCTCTTTTCAACTTATCAAAAATCCTCATTGAATTAATAAGTCAGTTTGCATGAAACAACTAATTTCTTTACTTTGTGGAAATCTTTCATCAAAAATTAATCATTTTTCCAAATGGCCTTTTGCTCTAAAACTAATTTTTAAAAATTTAAAATGGAAGAAAGTAATCAACCAGGCTGTTTGAAGACCCTTATGTACTTTATCCCAATTTTCCTGGGACTTGCCTTAATTCATTTATTGATGAAGGGTGCTTCTGAAGCTTTAATGGGACTTCCATTAAAAGGCTTTGAATTCCCTTTAGGTGTAATCTTATTTTTGATAATCAAATTTTCGTATGACAAAAAGAAGTAATTGTATTGAAGAGGCGCCATTTATTGAAGACGAAGAACTTGAAGCCAGAATGATTATGGCTGAGGAATGGAATCAGTTTGATGTACCCCAAGAAATTGATGACAGAATCACCGATTTAATCTACTGGCAAGAGGTAGAGGAGCACAAAGCGCTTTTAACTCTTATGGATGAATTTGAGGCCCAAGAGTGCTATATCCGAAAATGCCTATGGTTTAGTACTATTGACCTCCCTAAAAGGAAAGAAGAAGAAGCTAAGGGGGCTTTTTACCAAAGTGCTTTTTGTAAGGAAAGCTGCGTACCGAGAAGATTTCGGAATTCTGGACAAGGGTCACCTATTTATTAAAAAATTTATCAACCCCTGTCCAATGGATTTTTCAATTCTTCCGAAATTTCAATTATTCCCTTATTTTTAGTTCTCGTTCATTTTAAGCAAATGCTCCAAGACCTTATCAAAGACCTCCAATCCAGTCTCAAATCCTACAGTCAAGGATTAACCAATAAAAACCTCTTAGTGGATATCCCATGGACTATGGTCGATGGAGATTTGAATCTTCAAAGACTTATTTTCAGAAAAGACAATTCCTTGTATATCGTTAGGGAAGGGGAAATTCAAGAATCAAGATGGGAATACCTTCCAGCCATGAATTCTTTGGTGATTGAAATAGGAGGTAAGAAAATCTTGATGAATGAAGTTTTTGCGGATGGTAAAGCGTTAATTCTTAAAAAAGACGGTGTCAGCTTGGATTTTTTATCTTTTGCCAATCAAAATGAGTTACCTGATTTGAATCTTGAAAAGTACTTCAAAAGGCTTACTATTAAAGAAACTAGTTCATTAGAAATTAAGGAGTCAAGAAAGATGAAACCAATCCCTCATCCACCTATAAATAAGGTGAGTCAAAATCCTCATACAAACAGGAAGAAAAGCTATAAGGTTTCGGATGAGGTAATTTACTTTTTACTATTAATTGTAGTTTTTTTAGCAGTAATCAACTATTTAGCCAATAATTGATGAATGGATCAATATCTCGAAAAACCATCTAAGTACCTTGAGAAGGCTTTTCTTGAAATTAGAGTCTAAACCCAAAAATAGAATGGCAATAAAGAAATCCGAATTATACAGCTCCCTTTGGGCGAGTTGTGATGAGTTAAGAGGTGGGATGGATGCCTCTCAGTATAAAGATTACGTGCTTACCATGCTTTTTGTAAAGTATGTCAGTGATAAGTATGCTGGTGATCCGTTGAGTTTGATTGAAGTACCCGATGGTGCTTCATTTGAGGATATGATTGCTCTTAAAGGACAGCCTGATATTGGTGATCGAATCAACAAGGAAATACTCAGACCTCTATTTGCAGCCAACGGACTGGAAGGATCCATGGAATTAGTGGATTTTAATGATGATGATAAACTGGGAAGTGGTAAAGAAAAGGTAGATACCTTATCCAAACTCATTGCCATTTTTGAAAATCCAGGACTCAACTTTAAAAATAACCGTGCAGAGGATGATGATATTCTAGGTGATGCCTATGAGTATCTTATGCGTCATTTTGCTACGGAATCTGGAAAGAGTAAAGGCCAATTCTACACTCCTGCTGAAGTCTCTAGAATTCTGTCCAAGGTAATCAGTGTAGATAGAGCAGATAAACCATCTTACACTGCTTATGACCCTACTTGTGGTTCTGGATCGCTCTTATTAAAAGTAGCAGAAGAATCGCCCAATGGCCTAACACTATATGGGCAGGAAAAAGACATTGCAACCAAAGGATTGGCCATTATGAATATGTGGCTACATGGATATCCAGAAGCTGCTATTTCTGGTGGGAATACCATTGCTTCGCCTAGTTTCAAAGAGAATAATGGCGCCTTAAAACGTTTTGATTTTGTAGTGGCAAATCCTCCATTCTCAGTAAAGAACTGGACAAGTGGGCTCAATGCAATGGATGATGAATTTAACCGCTTTAGGGGCTATGGGATTCCTCCAGAGAAGAATGGAGATTATGCTTTCTTGCTTCACATTATTTCCTCATTGAAAAGCACAGGGAAAGGGGCAGTAATTCTTCCTCATGGAGTACTTTTTCGAGGAGGTGCCGAAGCAGAAATTCGTACAAATATCTTGCAGCGAAGGTGGATCAAAGGCATTATTGGTCTGCCTGCTAACCTCTTTTATGGTACTGGTATCCCAGCTTGTATCATAGTTATTGATAAAGAAGATGCTGAAAGTCGTGAAGGAATTTTTATGATAGATGCTAGCAAAGGCTATATCAAGGATGGCAATAAAAACCGTCTGCGAGAGCAAGACATTCATAAGATTGTAGATGCCTTTACTCGTCAGTGGGAAATTGATAAATACTCACGTTTTATCCCATATTCTGAGATTGAAAAGAATGAATACAACCTAAATATTCCTCGATATATTGATACACAAGAGGAAGAGGATATTCAAGACTTAAATGCCCATTTAAATGGTGGAATTCCTCAGAAAGACATTGATGCTCTGCGAGAGTATTGGGAGGTGTATCCTAATTTGAGAAAAGAACTATTTACCCAGATACGTGATGGATATTCCAAGCTTAATGTGGCTAAATCAGATATCAAGAGTACCATCTATGATCATCCTGATTTTACAAATTACAATGAAAAGCTGGATTCCATTTTTGAGGAATTTCGACAGCACAATCATGAGAAACTGAATTCCATTAATCAAGACACCAAGCCCAAAACATTTATAAAGATTATTGCTGAGGATTTGTTGGAGCGCTATTCAAATCGCCCTCTCATTGTACGCTATGATGTTTATCAGCACCTTATGGATTATTGGAATGAAACGATGAAGGATGATGTCTACCTCTTGGTGGAAGAAGGCTGGGTAGCCAAGGTGAAGCGGATCATTGAGAAGAATAAGAAGTCTGGGAAGGAAACTGATAAGGGATGGACTTGTGACTTAATACCTAAGCAACTGGTAATTGATAAATATCTCGCAACTGAGCAGCAAGAATTGTATGACTTGGAAGCTAAAATAGAGGGTATTCAAGCTGAAATAACAGGGCTTGAAGAGGAGCATGCAGGTGAAGAAGGTTTGCTATGTGAAGCATCCAATGATAAGGGAGGAATCACCAAAACTACCATTGCTACCTTTATCAAAGAAAACAAGAGTAATCCCAGTGAAAAGGAAGCTGTAAAGCTAGCCAATACCATCTTGACACTATTTACCAAAGAGGCTAACTTAAAGAAAACGCTCAAAGCCAAAGAGAGTGAATTGGATGAACTTACCCTTGCCAAATACAAAGAGCTTACCGAGGCAGAAGTTAGAATTTTGGTGGTAGAAGACAAGTGGTTAGCTAGCTTAAAAGCTGCTATTCAAACCGAGATAGATGCTATTTCCCAACGCTTAACTGGTAGAATAAAAGAACTGGCAGAACGCTATGAAAATACTTTAGGGGAACTGGATAGCCAAACCCAAAGATTGGAGGGAAAGGTAGCAGGGCACCTTAAAAAAATGGGATTGGTATGGAGTTAATGACAAAACAACGGTTTAAACAAACAGAAGTTGGGATAATTCCACAGGATTGGGACGTTGTAAGTATTGGAAGTCAATGTCAAATATTTGGAAGGATTGGTTTCAGAGGTTATACAGTTAATGATATTGTCAAAGAAGGTCAAGGTGCAATTACATTAAGCCCTTCCAATATTGTGAATGGTCAACTTAATTTATCCAAGCTTACCTATTTGTCATGGTTTAAGTATGAAGAATCACCAGAGATTAAAATTTTTAATGGAGATATCTTATT
>NZ_JAPEIB010000037.1:0-38177 GCF_028823735.1 Algoriphagus sp. NF | reverse complement strand
TGATTTCCAAATGAGCATTCCGAGAAGAAAAAATCCTAAAAATAAAATCAAAACTGAAAGAATAGAGGCAATAGAGTATCTGCTGCCTGCATAACTCTTTTTAAGTTGAACCATACTTTGGCGATGCTGAATCAGAGAGAGTATCATCATGATAATGGCGACTAAAAAAAGAATCAAGGCCATTTCTCTTCCGGTAAATTCTTCAAAAAGGGCTTTTTTGCCTGATTCAAGTCGGTTGAAGAAAAACTCATAAGCACCGATTCCAATTGCCAAGATAGTAAGTGAGGTTCGTACCCATGCTAGCTGAAGCCGCTCAAATGCCGCCCTAGTCCGCTCCATCTGAAGATCTTTTTTACCTTTTTTGAAGTTCTCTAGGTTTCCTAGGCTTTCTGTTTGTATTTGCTCCATCGCAATTTCTTTTTGAGGGTATTGCTGCGAAAAGATATCTAATAAAGAAAGAATACTTAACACTTGCCGATCCTTTAATCAAAGATTGCCAATTTCAATAATTGATCAAACCCCAAAACCTAAGCAGCTATCAAAAGTACAGAATTGAAGATGTAGTAAAATTCAAAAGTCCTACATTTTGTTAAGGCATCATTACTCTCAATCCTGAAGAACTTTGAGAGGCTTGAGAATATCTGCTTTATTGTTTTCCGGTTTCACTGGGTACTTTTAAGCCTTATCCTAGGCCATAGTATATAGGGTTTCCCTCAATACAAAATCGAATTATACCCCAAAGCCTGAAGTTGAAGGATACGAATCGTATAGGTTTCGACCACATCCAAGCCCGAAAACAGTTTCTCCTCGGAAACACCAAGCCTTTTCATTGCTATGCTGCAAATGCTGACCCGGACTTTCCCTTGGTATTGCTCAAAATACTTTTCGAGCTCGGAGCCTTTGACCATTGTTTTGACGACCGGGCCCTTGACCACTATTTCAAAGTTTTCGATGTCCACTCCATTTTCCATAAAGGTGTCATAGACCGAAAGGGCACTCTTTAAGCCATCCTCGTCTTTGACTCCGAAGACGTAATTGGGCGTTTTGTTGAGGTCAGAAATGGTTTCTTTTTCAAGGATGGTTTGGGCGAAATTGGTTTTAGGGGCCAGAAGTAGAAGTACTAGCGAAAAGAAGATCAACAGCGGTTTTTTCATAGTCGAATCAGGGTTTGAGAATTCTTAATTGACAAGATGAATAAAAATAAGGATTTTGTCGCAAAGCAAGTTCGGGGAAAGGAAAGCAGGGCTGATGGAAATAAAAAAAGCCCTCAGAAGTAAATCTGAAGGCTTTTCTGAAGCTCCCCCTCTTGGGCTCGAACCAAGGACCCCATGATTAACAGTCATGTGCTCTAACCAGCTGAGCTAAGGAGGAATTTTGATTTCTGTCATCCCTTTCGGATAACGTGATGCAAATGTAGAGGGCTAAGTCATTTTTTCCAAATACCCCCACAAAAAAATCTTAGCTAAATTTTATAAATTTTTCTTTCCACTTCGCCCTCAGCCACTTAAATCTGCTCTTTTATTTCTCCTTTTCGCTTGTCAAGCATCCCATTGTAGATAAAGGTCACTCCCAAGACCATCAAACCGGCAATTACGGCCAGCAAAACATTGAAATAAGCAGGTGCAGATAGTGTCAGTCGAAGGAAGATCGTCGCCAAGGCAAAAGAACTGTACCGGAAAAGGTTTAAGTATTTGGTGGTATAGCGCAGGGAAAAAAGCAAAATAAAGACATCGGCAAAAATCAAAAGGGTGTAAAAGAGCTCCAGGCTGTAATTGAAATGGTTATTTTGGTAAGCGGTAAAAAGATCATAAATACCCAAACCCAAGAAAGTAAGTGCCAAGTAAGTGGAGATCAATTTCTTGATTTTGGAAAAGCCGGATTGCTCTTCGTAGTTGCCGGTGATCTGAATGTGTCGCTGTGCACGGTAGAAAAGGCCCGTGATCAAAAAGATCAGAATAGCTCCAAAAGCATCAGAAACAATCGGTCCCAATTCCCAAAGGAAGTCCACATCCCAGTGAATTTCTCCCAGGTAGTGCCCAAATTCCTTGAAGGCATCCCGAAGCAGCAGCAGGGAAATAATCTCAAACTGCTTCCCGACAGAATCAGCTACCGAGTGAGGGATCAGAAAGATCAAGCCGAGAATCTCAAAAATCAGTAAAACGGTAAATGCGAGTTCGATTGCGAAAAAAGCCGATACTCCTGCAAGTGGATTTGGTATGTCCAGGTAATTGAGCAAACCAATAATCAGGCCGCCTACAAAGAAGGCTACCACCAGATTGCTGATCATTTTACTGACTCGGGGACTCTCCCAGTGCTCGTCGAGTTGGTCGAAAATCCTGATTTGCCACTGAAAGAATTTTTTGATCAAGGGTGAGTTAATTTAAAATCAAAACTAAAAAGGAGAATTTGCAGGGATCCTTTAGGGACTTTGGTCACAAAGGGTGTTTCTTCACTGATCCTTGGCACTGAATTTTCGGGTCATTTTTTTGATATACTGCACATTTCTCCAGCGCAAGGCCGACCAGTCCTCGTTGATGGAAATCTGCCGAACTCCTTCATAATTGTTTTCTCCCAAAGTTTTCCAACCCTTATCCCGGTTGATGGAAGCCTGATAGCGCTTGGAGCTTTTCTTTGGGTAGGCTATCCAAAGGATTTTATCCCCCTCCAAGTGGGGCTTCATTTTGCCAAAAAGATCCATGATCCCTTGTTCATCCAATACAAAGCCTAGCAGGAAATCCACCTCCTCAGAGTCTTTCGCAATCAAATCCTGGGCTTCCCAATCTGCTTGAAGACCGGAAAGCTCAGAAGGACAGTTCCAAACCCGGATTTTCATCCCTTCCTTAAAGTTCAGTTTATTGAGTAGTGCGTCCATGAATTTTTCTATCAATTTACCAGTATTTCAAAACTTTGCCCATATGAATCCCTATTTTTGAATATGCGAAAGATTATTTATGCTCTTGTTTTGGCTTGTTTGCCTTTTTTCCTTTTTGCGCAGCAGTCTGAAAAATCTCCTCTTCCCTATGCTGAAGGTCAGTCGGTTGCTACTATTTCCAATCCGCTTCTGGAAGAAATCAGTGGTTTGGCTTTTTCAAGAAAGCATCCCAATTTGATGTATGTCCATACTGATAGTGGAGGAGAGGCAGCAGTGTACCTTTTGGACTCTTTAGGAAATGAATTCGGAAAATTGGAATTGGAGGGAGTAGAAAATCGTGACTGGGAAGAGATAGCCGTCGGTCCAGGGCCTAATGGGCAATCTTACGTCTATGTGGGTGAAATTGGGGATAACCTGGCAAAGCATGACGAGGCCATTGTTTATCGCTTTCCTGAACCCAACCGAATTCAATCCGGAAAAGTGGCAGTGGAAGCAGCGATCCTAACCTATCCCAAAGGTGCACGGGATGCTGAAACGATGATGGTGGATCCACTTGATGGCAGGATTTATATACTCTCCAAGAGGGATGATAAGAATTCCCTGTATAGCTTTGATCAGGAGGCTTTTGAGAAGGCTGGAGAAACTGAGATGAAAGACCATTTCAACCTGCCTTTTACCATGTCTACCGCAGGGGACATTTCCGCTGATGGCAGCAAGATTCTGATTAAAAATTACCAGTCTATATTTTATTGGGAGCGGGAAGAAGGGGAAGATTTATTGGATGTTTTGAAAAGAAATCCAATCGAACTTCCCTATAATCCTGAGCCTCAGGGTGAAGCCATTGGTTTCGGTCCATCGGGAGCTACTTTCTACACCCTTTCAGAAAAACGATTCTCTATCGCACCCGTTCTTTACTGTTATCCATCTACCCGTTAAAATGCAAAGCAGCCAAACTATAGTCATGATTCGTCCAGCCAATTTTGGTTTCAATACCGATACGGCGGAGAATAATTTTTACCAGCAGCGGGATGAGCGTGCACCGGAAGAGATTAGAGAATTGGCTCGGAAGGAATTTGATGGATTTGTGGCGCTGCTACGGGATCAGGGAGTGAATGTGGTGGTCGTCGAGGATACGGAAAAGCCTGTGAAAACAGATGCTGTATTTCCCAATAATTGGTTTTCAACACATCCTGATGGGAAAATCATTCTCTATCCTATGTTTTCGCCTAATCGCCGTCTAGAGCGTCGCAAGGACCTGATTGAGCTGCTGATGAATTCAGGATTTCAGGTAAAAGAAATTATTGATTTAAGCTTTTTTGAGCAGGATGGGCAGTATCTCGAAGGGACGGGCAGTATGGTGATGGATCATGATCAAAAAATCATTTATGCCTGTCTTTCAGAGCGAACCCATCCGGTACCTTTAGATTACCTCTCCAAGCTGATAGGATACAAGGTAATAGCCTTTGATGCCGTTCAGGAGGCTGGAGGAAAGGTAGTGCCAATCTATCACACCAATGTCATGATGCATGTTGGAAGTGATTTGGCAGTGGTTTGCTTAGAAAGTATCAATAAGGCTTCTGACAAGCTGAAAGTGCAGCAGAGCCTGACTCAATCCGGGAAAAAAGTCATTCCGATTACAGCCAAGCAGAAGTTTCATTTTGCTGGAAATATGCTGGAGGTATGTAATGCTGGAGGGGAAAAATTCACGGTGATGTCCCAAGCGGCTTACGATTCCCTGAATGTCGGTCAGATTCAATTGATCGAAAAATATACGACCATTATCAGCCCTCAGATACCAACGATTGAGAAGTTGGGAGGGGGTTCGGCTCGTTGTATGTTGGCTGAGATCTTTTTGCCTAGGATTTGAGAGGTTTGGAATAAAGAGCAATACCCACGTGAGTGTCTTCACTCACGTGGGTATTTCGTCAAAGTTTATGCTTTCTGCCCACGCGAGTGTCTTCACTCACGTGAATATTGCATCCTACTATCTGCTGAAAGTTGGGATCTGTCTACCGAAGGCAGTCATTTTGGACCAGGTGAGTGTCTTCACTCACGCGTATATTTCGTCAAAGAATCCGCTGTGAGTGCAGACGCTCGCAGCGGCGATAAGCACCTTGAACGGCGACCAATTCCCATTTGAGTGTCCTCACTCACGTGAAATCCAATTTTTTTTAACCTATCACTCCCCATAAACCCTTTTCAAGGCTTCGGTTTCAGCGATACTTTTATCCAAAACTCGCGGAAGGATAAAAATACTCAGAGCAAAGCATACCATTACTAGAATAATTCCTCCTTGGAAAATGTGAAAAAACAGGTAATCGGTGCCCTGTGGTACCTTATAGACCCATTGATAGGAATATAAACAGCATATAATTCCAAAGTTTACTAGCTGAAAGAGGTTGGTGGATGTAGTAAAGGAAGCATAGTTTTTAAGTCTCTGGAATTTTCTCCAATAGGGAAAAATTACGCCAATTGAAGCGAGAAGCAAAAAGCCGGAAAGTATAAGTACCCAAGCTTTGGGGTCATTAAGTAGCAAAGAAGCCTGATAAATCAAAAGACCCAGTAGAATGGGAAATAGCAGCCGATACGAGGTAAGGAAATCTTTCATCTCTTGCCAAAAATACTTTTTGACCCGAGATTGAATACTCCTCATGTAAGATTCCTCCAAGGTACTGAATCCAAAAATCCCAAAACTGCTGTGGACCTTTTTGAAAGCATCCTCCAGGCTTAAAGTAGGATGTTCTTCTAAGAGCTCTTCTATTTTACAAGCGACATGATCTAGGATTTCATACTGTACGTCGATATGCACATAGCCTTTTTTGGAAATCATCCTCTTGAGCTGTTCGATTTGATCTTTACTCAACTTCATCCCCATTGTATTTTGTTGATTTTCTGAAAAAGCATGCTATATCCGCGGAAAATAAAAATACTAAGGCAGGCTAGTAGCAGTGAAATAAAGGAAACCTGATTAAATCCTAGCCATTCAAACCAATCCAACCGAAATACAAAAACCAAGAGGGAGGAAAGGAAAAAGATGGTATTCACCGTGGCCAAAATATGAGCATTCCTGCGTGTTTTATTTTTCCAGAATCCAATAAAAATCGTTCCGTACATCAGAATCAAAAAGGTGGTTTTGATGACTCTTTCACTCATCTCAGTTTCTAAAGCCCCTAAGAGTTCCAAAACCCCAAGCAGCCCAAAAGCCAGGATTAGACTTATCGACAAAATTTTCCAGTTGAAAATTCCAACAAAAAACTCCCTCACAACTCCCAAATGAATATTCATGAGTACAGACCTCTGAAACTTCCTCGGTGGTAAGGTGGCGACTTTTTGGTGAAGAATCTTTTCAAAATCCTCCTCCGATTCCAGTTCAGCCTCAATCTCAGATGCGATATGATCTACCCACTCAGCCTGAATGTCCCGGTAGTAGATATCCTGTTGATTCGAAAACTGCATAATTCTGGATATTTGACTTTGGTTCAATTTCATACAAAAGCGGTTTTGGATTTGAGTTTCCATGCTTCATAGCTGGATAGCGAATGGATGACAAGCATAAAGCAAAAAGTGACGGACAGGTAATTGACCAGATAATCCGGCACATATTGATCTAAGCCAAAAACCCGGGGAAGATTGAGAAAGAGATTGTAAAAATGAAGGGGAAAGGCAACATAGCTGAGAAACCGATCACTAAAGGCGGATCGCACCCAGATTCCTGATTTTCCGAATAGCATTCGGATTTCTTTGGTCTTTTTCCTTGTTCGAACGATCAAAATGATAGAAAATGCCACGATGTAAATTATAGGGAGGATAAAGAGGATTACGACTTGTGCATGCCATGAAAGCGTATTGACGATCAAAGTCAAAATAGCCACTAGGAGCAAAGTAAAAACCATCTTGGGCCAGGAAAAATAGCTTTTGATCAATGACCATTGGGTTTTTCGTATGGTCTTGTTGATATTTTTGTTGAGTTCATGTTGGATCTTATGGCAATAGGCATAGGTCCACTTTTCATCAAGCTTCTCCAATTCTTCTTCGAATTCCTCCTCTGCTTGACTTTCTAAGTGGGTAATGTAATGGTCATAAATCTCTGCAAGAAGTTCAGCAGCATGAATTTCCTTCTTCCGAATGGAATCTTGGATAGACTGGAGTTCTTTATCAGTGAGTTTCCTCATTTTTCGAATGTTAAAATTTCAATCCAGGGTTAAGCCCTGGGTTAATAATTCGCTGTAGATTTTCTACAAAGCTTTGGAGCTCGGACATTTTCGAGTGCACTTCTTTCTGTCCGTCCTTAGTCAAGCTGTAGTATTTTCTTACCCGATTGTCCACCTGCTGGATTTCGGTGCTGAGTAGCCCCTCGGCTTCCAGCTTGTGCAAGGCCGGGTAAAGGGCCCCTTCGGTGATTTTGATTTCTCCTGCTGTGAGCTCCTTCACTTTTTGGGTGATCTCGTAGCCGTACATCTTTTCATTCTCCTCTAAGAGTTTGAGAATAATGGTCTGAAGGCTTCCTTTTATCAAGTTATTGTTTGACATGGATTTTTATGATTTGTTCAAATATATAAAAAGACTATATACATAAGAAACTGATGTATAAAAAAATATTATTTTTCGGATTGTTGGTTACATGCCCAAACCGGCCACGAGAGTGTTTTCAAGTTTTTATTTTGCTTCCGCCCACGTGAGTGTCCTCACTCACGTGAATTTTTCATTTTATTATCTGCTGCGAGTGGAGACCTGTCTACCGAAGGCAGGCACTCATAGCGGCAATAAACCCTTTTTCGAAAAAATCACCTTTTATTCGAACCTCATCGATTCAAAAAAACTAGTACATGTCGATCTGAATTGAGCTCATCGTGATGAGCATTTACAAATGAGCCTAAGTTCGATTTGATTTCCTCAACTGGGTTACGCTTCGATACGTAGCCGGCAAATCTTTGACTGGGTAATCTGAGGATTAGCCCTTCCTCATGATAGCTCCAAGGCACTAAAATCAATGGAACTCCATCCAAATCATTTATCAGGTTTTTTCCGATTTTGGACACTGAATAATTAGAATCTAAAAGGCCTAAATATGAATTCTGAAGATTCGAGGTATAGTTAAAAAAGAAATTTTCCCCGACTGGATAAAAGGAGCGAATCATCAATGAGAATTCACTCTGGGAAGGTTCCTGCCTTTGATTTTCGAATAGTAATCTTTCTTCATCAGAAAGCCCTAGACTATTCAAATTGAACCGTATTCTCTTTTTAAGTTCTCCTTCAGAACCAAAATTAAAAACATCATAGGAGAAGGGTAAACTCAGAAAATTCTCGCTGGTTTTCCTATTTCGGGTAAAGCCGCTTTGGTGAACAAAAACTATACCTTCGAATCCCTTTTCGATAGGGGAATAGTAAATACTATCTGAGTCACTGATCGTAAGAAAATTGTAGGGTTCATTCTGAATACCGTTGTTAAAAAAATGAATCTCATGACTGTTGCCCTTTGCAAAATTCATTGACAATAATTGATGCTTAGACTCTTGGACAAAATTTCCTGAAAAGTCAAATTCAATAAATTTCATAAGGATATTGTCCTTGATGATAATGGAGTTTTCAGATACCTGATAATCTTCAATTTGATTAAATTCCTTAGGGCCGCTACCAGAACTATTTAGCGCAAAAAGAAAGTCGCCGCTCCGGTTATAGATCAGTAAGTTGTCAAGCTCTTGATCTTCCACAAAGATGAGACTGTCAAAAGAGACAATTTTATAAGGTTGGACAAGGGGATTTTCATCTGAATCTTCTAGCATTACATATTCGATCGAGCTAAAAAAATCCGATAAATTGTTGGCTGATTCTTTTGCTGAAGATAAATCAATTTGAATGAAATCTTCATCAAAATCATCCTTTGCTTGGCAAGAGAAAAGAATCAAAATAAAAAACAAAAGCTTCCGCATGATCTTTTGGGCGCTTGATTTTAAAACCAAAATTTCAAACCATTCCCTTAATAAAGGTCAACTCAGGTAAGAATGGGGCTATCGCAGGAGGTTTGGTCGGATACATTGCATTTTGTATCCTCAGGTCTACGTCTTTTTTGGTAGGAGAATTCTGATCACCATTCTTTTTTCATCATTTAGCCACTTGAAACTACTTGAGCTTGAGAATCAAAACCTGAAATACTGACAATTAAAGTAAGGTGTTTTTACTTAATGATATTTTTTGATTGATTAAACTTAAATATTTATAACTAAAAAAAAGTATTACCGCTAAAATTCTGGGGCACTTTTCTATGCCCACCTGAGTTTTTCTCACTTTCGCCCACGTGAGTGTCCTCACTCAGGTGAATTTTTTATTTTATTATCTGCTGTGAGTGGAGACCTGTCTACCGAAGGCAGGCACTCACAGCGGCGGGGATTTAAAGTTGTAGAACTGTCTACCGTAGACTAACGCTAAAAGTGGCTAGGATAAAATATAGTGACTAATACTTCCATTTCCTTAGGATATTCCCAATTTTGCTTTCATGGATTATCAAGAAATCATCGAAGAGGTTTACCATCAAGTTCAGCAAGAAAACCTACGGGGTAAAGTTGCTACCTACATTCCAGAGTTGGCTGATATTCATCCAGATCAGTTTGGAATAGCTCTGGTAGACCTGAAAGGAAACGTTTTTGGGGTAGGTGACTATCAAATGCCTTTTTCGATCCAGAGTATCAGTAAAGTGCATACCCTGACGATGGTTTTTCATAAATTTAATACACAGCTTTGGTATCGCGTCAATGTGGAGCCTAGCGGTAATCCTTTCAATTCCATTGCGCAGCTGGAGTATGAAAAAGGGATCCCTCGAAATCCTTTTATCAATGCTGGAGCGCTAGTCATCACAGATGCGCTTTGCAGCAAATATGAACAACCCACCAAGCAAATCACGGATTTTATCAATGAGATATCGGGTAAAAACTGCGTGGCAATCAATCAAGCTGTCAAAGATTCTGAAAAAAATCATGGGGAGCGAAATACCGCTTTGGCTTATTTTCTCAAATCATACAAAAACTTCGATAATCCGGTCGAGGAGGTGTTGGACGTGTATTTTTCCCACTGTGCGATGGAAATGAATTGTGTGGACTTGGCCAAATCCTTCTCTTTTCTTGCCAATGATGGCTATTCGATTTTTGCGAATAGACAAATCCTCTCCGAAAGTCATGCCCGCCGTGTCAATGCGATTATGCTCACCTGCGGTTTTTATGATGAGGCGGGGGAATTTGCCTATCGGGTAGGGATGCCCGGCAAAAGTGGGGTAGGAGGAGGCGTGGCCGCAGTCATGCCCCATAAGTTCAGCATAGCCGTGTGGAGTCCGGAACTCAATGAAAAAGGAAACTCGGTGAAAGCCATCCGTGCTTTGGAGTTGCTAACCGATAAATTATCCTTTTCACTTTTTTAAGCTTTCATCTATCCTAGATATCCTCTTTGGCAATTTTGCTATGCATTTCGAGGAGTAAGGGAAGAGCGGCCGAACCGTACCATTCTTTTAGATCCATTTTCAAAATGCCTGCCTGAATCGCCGGATCGGTCTCGGTGAGTTGCTGAGCTTCTTCGATGGATGCCACATTGAAGAAAAAGAGGCCTCTCAGTTCTTCATTTCCGAAAAAAGGACCTGCAAGAACCATTTTTCCCTCTTCTGCCAGCTTGGTGATATTGTCCAAATGTCCTCGCTGAAGTTCTGCCCGTTTCTCAGGGCTATATTCCTGAACTCGCTCTCCCCGGTATAGAAAGGCAATGACATATTTTTTCATTCCATAGTCATCAGCTCCGAGTTCTTGGGCAAGTTTCTCATCATATTGGCTGTTTTGCGCAAAAGCGCCAATAGCTGAACCAACTATAAGGAAGCAGGCGATAGTTAGCTTTTTCATAATGAAGACAGTTTATTGGAGTATAAGTGCAACGGTATCTGATTTTGTACGGACTTTCAGCCAGGCTAGAAGTTTGTCGGTTTCGGCTTTGGGCGGTTTCCTTCCAAATTGCGCAAAAGCCATCAGCAAGGTATCAGTTTTTGCAGAATCCAAATCACTTAATACAGTTCGATTTAAGGTGAATTTACGCAAATTGGGATGATTAACTTTAGCCTCTTGAGCTATTTCTGGCCCCAAAGCCCGAATCTGCCCATAGTTTGCGACCTCCTTTTCCAGAAGGGCAATTCGTTCATCTTTGTTTCGAATGATTTCCTCATTTCGCTCATACAGGTCTTTGAGAATATCTGATCTCAGGACATTCATGTCAGTGGGGGAGTTACCACTTTGCTTGATGATTACCTCTGTATTTTCAAGGTTGTATTCAGTTGACTTTTCAGTAGCAATATCCAAAATATCCTGATTGAGCTCTTCACCGATCAGCATCACTTCGATCGTTCTAGGGTTGGTAGAAAATTCATATTCCGCATTGAGGACCTGCGTTCTTGGGAATTTCATCTCTACTTCTACAAAACGTCTAGCCTGTTCCTGCCAAATGGTACGCACTACAATGCCGTATGCCAGGTAGACACTAGGTATAATGGTCAAAAGCGTGAATACAGTGATATAGGTTTGAACCCGTTTCTCTTTTTTCTCGTCCAGAAATTCCTTTTTGGGATAGCGCATAAAGCGAACAATCAGATAGGTGGAAAGACTGATGAATACCGAATTGATAAAGAATAGGTAAAAGGCTCCAAAGAAGTAGTAAAAGTTCAAGGTGGCCAAGCCATAGCCTGCTGTACAGAGCGGAGGCATAAGGGCAGTGGCAATGGCAACTCCGGGAATGGCATTGCTCTTCTCTTTTCGGGAGCCGGCAATGATTCCTGCGAGTCCTCCGAAGAGTGCAATCAGCACATCCCAAATGGTGGGTTCTGTACGTGCCAAAAGTTCGGACTGGGCATCATCCAGTGGAGTGAAAAGGAAGTAAATGGTAGAGGTCAAAATGGAGATAAAAACAGCCACTCCCAGGTTGCGAAGGGAGCGTTTCAAAAGCTCGAAATCATTGATGCCTGCAGCCATACCGATACCCATGATCGGACCCATCAAAGGGGAGATAAGCATAGCGCCAATAACCACCGCAGTGGAGTTGACATTCAGCCCTACGGAAGCCACAAAAATAGCGAAGATCAGGATCCATAAATTAGCTCCTTTAAACTCTACGTTTTTACGGATATACTCGATCGTTTCTAGCTCGTCTTCCTTACCTTCCTGCAGGTCAAATCTATTTCTGAGATAGATCAAAAAGCGGATTAGTTGGTTTCGTTTCTTAGGCTTTGGCGCTACTTGCTCCATGTGTTTCAATTTAAATTCGAGCACAAAATACGGTTTATAGGAGAAATCTATCAGGATATTTTTTATTCGAATTTTGGCCTGATCCTTGACATGGATATCATTAGTTTCAATCAATGTAAATCAGTTTTTTGAGAATTACTTCAATTTTTTAATTCAATTTTCACTTTTGATCAGATGTCTTAAATAGCTGAATTCAAATATTTTAAAACACTTTTAGACTATTCAAAATTACCCTAATCTAAATTGTTTAGATAAATCTAAAAATGAAAAATTATGTTGATTTCTCTTTTTCCTTAAAAAATTCAGAATATTTTTGTCCCTACTCAGTTCGGATCTGCGGATCTTCTCTTTTTTCATAAAATACCACAAAGAATGCCCAAGCTTATTTTGATAGATGATGATCGGATTCAGCATATACTTTTTAAAAAACAACTCATGATGTACGCTCCTTCTTGGGAGTTTAACGCTTTCCTCGCCCCTACTGAAGCCATGACTTGGCTCCAAAATAATCAAGTGGATTTGATCATTTCAGATCTCAATTTGGAGGAGGAAACAGGCTGGGAAATCTTATCTAAAATTGCTAAACTTTCTCAGGCTCCAATTGTGTTTTTGACTGGACATGCCACTTCTGAAGATCGATTAAAAACAGCAGATTTTCCTCAGGTAAAAGGCCTTTTCGAAAAGCCTCTTTCGGAGGAAAAATGGCAGGAAATTTTGTCTATGATTGGCGGTTGATTTGAAAAATAATTTGATCCTTTTCTGGCTATTCTTTTCATCCAAAACTCAACTTAAATTCTTGTCGATTATCCATCCTTTTTGGGCAGTGTTTTGCTTTCTTTTCTTATTCAAAAAATCATCCTCGAACTATTGATTTTATTAGCCGATAGGAAGATCATCAAAGCCGTCTTTAATCTTTGAAATTTGACATTAGTTTGGGCTTTACTGATAATGGTTCTAGAAACTTTCACCTTAGCAAACAATTTCTGAAAGTGAAAGACAATGGATTCTTCTTCGATGTTAATTATTGTCAAGACTTTTCGCCCTTCATAAAAAACCAAACATTCTTACGCCCCTTGGTTAGATTTTTGTTTTCTTTGCACTAGTCCAAGCGGATATTTTTGTAAAAACTTATAGATTAAGCTTCCTATGGCTGGAGAAGCAAGCGACCGAAAACCATTTATTTCAAAAAAGATTGACAAGTTTTTCAAGGGTCTAGCCGATGCCTGGAACTTTGTCAAGCGTTTTTGGCAAGAGGTTTTCCTTCCTCCGTACGAATTTAAAGAGGTTATCCATCAGTGTTATCGCATTGGTGTGGAGTCTCTTCCCTTGATTTCCCTCACAGGTTTCATTGTGGGCATTGTATTTACCAATCAGTCTCGACCCTCTCTTTCTGAGTTTGGGGCGACTTCTTGGTTGCCTTCTTTGATTTCTATCGCAGTAGTGCGTGCCATGGGACCATTGGTAACCGCTTTGATTGCTGCGGGTAAGGTCGGTTCGAGTATTGGTGCTGAGATTGGCTCTATGAAAGTGACAGAGCAGATCGATGCCATGGAAGTTTCGGCGACCAATCCATTCAAGTTTCTGGTAGTTACCCGAGTTTTGGCAACTACCTTCATGATCCCGATTTTGGTGATGTACACGGACTTTGTGGCCTTGATTGGTTCCTTTCTCAATGTAAACGCCAATGAACTGGTGAGTTTATCCACCTTTTTCGTGCAGGTCTTCGAATCTGTTTCTTTTCTTGATATCTGGTCTTCCGTACTCAAATCACTCCTTTTCGGCTTCACCATTGGTATTGTAGGCTGCTACAAGGGATATAATTCATCCAAAGGTACTGAGGGAGTAGGGCGTGCAGCCAACTCAGCGGTGGTAATATCCATGTTCTTGATCTTTATTGAAGAGTTGCTTGCTCTTCAGATTGTAAACGCAATAAGGGGAATGTAGCCATGGCAGAACGAGTAGTACATATCCGCAATTTGCATAAAAGCTTTGGTGACCTGGATGTCCTCAAAGGGGTTGACTTGGATCTTTTCCGGGAGGAAAACGTGGTTGTATTAGGTAGATCTGGTACGGGTAAGTCCGTTTTGATCAAAATCATGGTCGGATTGCTGCGGCAAGACGAAGGAACCATGGAGGTTCTTGGCAAAGAAGTATCTACCTTGAGCAAAAGAGACCTGAATGCATTTAGGCTTAAAATCGGATTTTCCTTCCAAAACTCAGCCTTATACGACTCCATGACCGTGCGCGAGAATATGGAGTTTCCATTGGTCAGAAATATCAAGAATCTGACGAAGAAGGAAATCACCTACCGTATCGAGGAACTCCTGGATGCTGTAGGACTTCCGCAGACCATCAATCAGATGCCATCTGAGCTCTCTGGAGGACAGAAGAAGCGAATCGGTGTTGCCCGAACGCTTATTCTCAATCCTGAAATCATGCTTTATGATGAGCCGACAGCTGGTTTGGATCCGATCACCTGTGTGGAGATCAATAACCTCATCAATGAGGTGCGGGAGAGATACAAGACCACTTCCATTGTGATCACGCATGACTTGACCTGTGCAAAAATGACTGGGGATCGAATGGCGGTATTGCTAGACGGACAGTTTAAGGCGATGGGATCTTTTGAGGAAGTTTTCCCACGGGCTACTGACCAGCGTATTAAATCATTTTACGATTATAATTTTACAGAAACATGAGAGGCGAAAATAAACGCTCCGTAATCGTCGGAATCTTTGTTTTTCTGGGTATCGCCATTTTGGTAACTGGCGTATTGACCTTAGGAGGTCAGCAGAAAAAGTTTGTCAAATCGATCGGCCTCAAGGCTGTATTTGACGATATCGGAGGACTTCAGACAGGAAATAACATTTGGTTTTCAGGGGTGAAAATCGGTACTGTTCGTAAAATCAATTTCTACGGGGATTCCCAAGTGGAAATCGAAATGAATGTGGAAGAGGCTGTAGCTGAATTCATTCGCAAAGACTCCAAAGCCACGATCAGTTCTGATGGATTGATTGGTAATAAGATTATTGTCATCTATGGAGGTACGACCCTTGCTCCGCCTGTCGAGGATGGAGACAGACTGGAGGCAGTGATGCCGCTCGATACCGATAAGATGATGGAGACCCTGCAGGAAAACAATCAAAACTTGGTGGAGATCACAAATGACCTTAAACTCTTAACTGGGAAATTGGCCCAAGGAGAGGGAATTGTCGGTGCTGTGATGACGGACAGTACTTTGGCTGAGAATTTCCGTTCTATTCTTTCCAATCTGGATAGGGCTAGCCGAACCAGTAATCAGATGCTCGCAGGCTTGAATGATTTCACTTCTAAGATCAACCAAGAGGGAAATCTTTTCAACGATCTAGCCACAGATCAGCAGATAGCGAAGGATCTTCGCGCTACACTTGAAAGCTTCAAGACATCAGCGGAAAATACGGAGGTTTTGACGCAGAAATTGACTGAAATCTCTGAGAAGCTAAATGATAAGGATAATTCATTAGGACTATTGCTCAATGATCCTGAGTTTGCTCAGACCTTGAAAAGCACGCTGGAAAACACAGATTCCGCTACCTATAACTTAAACAGAGGCATGGAGGCATTGGAATATACCTGGCCTTTCAGAAAGGGATTCAAGCGAAAAGCCAAAGCAGAAGCGAAGGAAGCAGAAGGCAATTGATAAGCTAAAATATTATTTTAAGAGTTACGCCCGTTAGATATTTTCTGACGGGCTTCTTTTTTTTCATCCCCATTCGCCGAAAGTACTTCTGTGTCATTGCTTTTTGTAAGCACAGCTTTTAGCTTGATGGGGAAATGATCCGATCCTATCCCCGGAAGAACTTCCAATGCAGCTAAGCCAAAATGCTTACTCAGGAATACATGATCTAGAGGCCAGCGTAAAAACGGGATTTTCGCGTGGAAAGTATTGAAAGTTCCTCTTCCCCGTCTAGGGTCGGCCATTTCGGAGATTTTGAGAAATAATTCAGTCGTGTAGCTCCATGCCACATCATTCAAATCCCCGATTACCAAGGAAGGCTTTGGATTCTTTTTTGATTTTTTGCCTACTATCAGAATTTCGGCGTCTCGCTCGGTGCTTTCCTCGTTTTCACCCGGTACGGGAGGAGTAGGATGAATTGCATAGATAGTGATTAGCTGTCCATTTTTGAGCTCCAAATCCAGTTCTAAGGATGGAATATCAGGATCTACCAGGTAGTGAATTTCTTTTCGTACAATGGGTAGCTTACTGTAGAAAAGTAAGCCATAGGTGTTTTCCTGAGGGATTTTGATTGAATAATCAAAAATCTGATCCAGCTTTTCTAGAGAATCGGCCCAGTTTTGATTTGTCTCCACCAAAAAAACGATATCAGGATCTTGTTTTTGAACAAGGTTCAAAATCTTATGATATTGATTATTATCTTGATACACATTGGCAACTAGGACGTGTAAACCGCTATTTTCATCAAATTTCACGGATTCTATCATCTTATTACCAAAAAATGTAAAAGGCCATACTTGATAGGTCAAATAGATTGCAGAAAGAGTCAAAGATCCTACCCAAATCCATGTTTCAAAAGAAGGATCATTATTCGAGGCAACCCATAAGATGATAAAGAGTAAGTGTAAAACCAACTTTTGAAGCCTTGGGTAATCAAAGACACGAATCCACCATTTCACAGACTTGAGTAGCGGCAAAAAAGTCAGCAAGATGATAAGCAAACTAAAACTCTTAAGGAGAAGGTCAATCATAGAGTGTCGAATTAATCTGATGAAAAAGTATTTTTTAAATTAGAATTTAAGTCTATTTCTATTTTTCCTTCATTCCAAAAGGATATCTCTTATTTTTGTCACTTGCCATCAAACCTATCATGAGACAGATTAACCCAACTCAGACCGACGCTTGGAAAAGACTTAAAGACTTATCCGAAAAATATAAAAATCTTTCCATTTCAGATCTTTTTCAGGAACCAGAACGGTTTGAACGATTTAGTATTTCTCTGGAAGACACTATTGTTGATTACTCTAAAAATCGACTGAATGAGGAGATTTTTGATACTCTTTTAGATCTAGCTCGTGAGTGTGAATTACACAAGGCCATTGAGTCCATGTTTGCTGGTGAGGCCATCAATGGTACGGAAGGCCGGGCTGTACTCCACACTGCCCTAAGAAATCAAAAAGGTCATCCAGTTTATGTGGATGGAGAAGATGTGATGCCGGAAATCAACCGAGTATTGGAGAAGATGAAAGTCTTTTCCACTAAAATCCAAAAAGGAGAGTGGTTGGGCTACACCGGAAAACCTATCAAAAACCTGGTAAATATCGGAATCGGTGGCTCAGACCTTGGTCCTGTCATGGTGACGGAGGCTTTAAAGCCCTACCAATCCGAAAACCTTGAAATCTTTTTCGTTTCCAATGTTGATGGTACCCATATCGCAGAGACGCTTCGAAAAGTAGAACCGGAAACTACTCTCTTTTTCATCGCTTCAAAGACCTTTACCACACAGGAGACCATGACCAATGCTCATACTGCAAGGAATTGGTTTCTGGATCATGCTCAAGATGAGAAAGCCGTAGCAAAGCATTTTGTAGCTCTTTCTACCAATCAAAAAGGCGTTGAGGCCTTTGGAATTGATCCTGAAAACATGTTTGAGTTTTGGGATTGGGTAGGAGGTAGGTACTCACTTTGGTCCGCCATTGGTTTGCCGATTGCCTGTGCGATAGGCTTTGACAACTTTGAAAAGCTGCTAGCCGGGGCCCATAGCATGGATGAGCATTTCCGCAATTCCATGTTTGATCGAAATATTCCGGTGATTTTGGCGATGATCGGGATTTGGAACACAAATTTCCTTGGTGCCACTTCGGAAGCGATTTTGCCTTATGATCAGTATTTACACCGTTTTGCTGCCTATTTCCAGCAAGGAAATATGGAAAGCAACGGTAAATATGTCTCAAGAGATGGAGAGCGCGTATCCTATTCGACAGGGCCTATCATTTGGGGAGAGCCTGGGACCAATGGTCAGCATGCTTTCTATCAGCTCATTCATCAGGGTACGCACCTGATTCCTTGTGATTTTATTGCCCCTGCGATTTCACACAATCCGATCGGTGATCATCATGTGAAGCTCCTTTCCAACTTTTTTGCACAAACTGAGGCATTGATGAATGGAAAGTCTCTTGAGCAAGTCCGGTCAGAAATGAATAAAGCTGGCAAATCAGTGGAGGAAATTGACAGGGTGGCAGCACATCGGGTTTTCGAAGGAAATAGACCTACTAACTCGATCTTGGTCAAGAAAATCACGCCCTACAATCTAGGAATGCTCATTGCCATGTATGAGCATAAGATTTTCGTTCAGGGTGTCATTTGGAATATCTTCAGTTTTGATCAGTGGGGGGTAGAGCTTGGAAAAGTTTTGGCAAGTAGCATTTTGCCGGAATTACAATCCGATGCAGAAGTCAGCTCACATGACGGTTCGACCAATGGATTAATCAATGCCTACAAAAAAATGAGATCCTGAAATTACTTCAGGATCTTCAGTCCAATAGCTTCTATTCCTTTGAGTTCTGCTTCACGCATATACTGAAGCAGAATGACCTGATTTGTCCCTGCTTGGATTTTGAAAGGAAGGGTATCATAGAGGGTGTAAGTACTGCCAAAGCCTTCACCCATCGGTTCTCCATCTATATCAAATAGCGTTAGATTGATTAATTGATTCTCCAAAGTCTGTAAGGAAGAGTCTTGAGTGATCAATCTGATGTAAATATTTGCGTAGGGATAATCCTCCTTAAACCTGACTCCGATCAGATTTGGGCCAAAGCTTTCGGGCAACTCACCAATTTCAAAAATCAAACTGTCCTGTGCAGACCAACCTTGGCTGGGTAACTTTTGAAAATCCTCATAGACTCGCTCATCCACGCAAGATGTAATAGCCAAAAGAAGAATCAGCCCAGCAATGATGCGGTTACTCATTGTTGTTCCCTTTATCATTTGGCTTTTGATTTCTCCTAGGCGGAAATTTTCGTTTCGGATTCCCATTGTTCCCACCATTCTCAGGCAATTTTTGCTGAGCTTTTGGAGCAGTATTCGCTTGATTGTTATTATCCGGTCTAGGTTTTGGCTTTCTCCTAGGATTTTTTCTACGACCTTGTCCAGCTTGTCCAGCAGGTTGATTCCCTTTATTTTGGGGAGTATTCTGTGGTTTGGATGCTTCCTTTTGAGGATTCGGATTGGCGCCTGATTGATTTTGGTTTCTTGGGCGATTACGGCTTTTCTTCTTCTTTTTCTTTTTGGCAAACTTCTTATCCAAAAGCTCAAGCTCTAGGGTGCTTTTAGCAGCCATATCCTCGAGTTCTGTAGATTCATTTACCTGAAGGTTGAAGACCTTTTTACCCTGCTCATTTAATTCCAAAATCTCATTTACCCGATCACAGGTGATACTGTGCCAATCATTATCATTGTTGTAGCTAAACCACATCATTCTCCTGAAAATATCCGTCTTCTGCAACTTGGCAGGACCTTGTTCGGTCTGTAGCGGACGTTCTACATTTGGGATGTGTTTGATAGCCTCGATGTAGGTGTCAAGCTCATAGTTGAGGCAGCATTTTAAGCGGCCACATTGTCCGCTTAATTTGGCCGGGTTCAAACTTAATCGCTGATATCTGGCTGCCGAGGTACTGACGTTTTTGAAATCAACCAACCAAGTCGAGCAACAAAGCTCCCGACCACAAACTCCGATGCCACCTAGTCTTCCGGCTTCTTGTCGAAGGCTGATTTGGCGCATTTCTACCCGGATTTTGAATTCTCCAGCCAGTAATTTGATCAACTCTCTAAAATCAACCCGCTCGTCTGCGGAATAATAGAAAGTAGCCTTGCTGTTGTCTGCCTGAAACTCAACATCGGAGAGTTTCATTTTCAAGCCTAGTTCTTGGATGATTTGTCGGCACCGATAAAGAGAGGGAACCTCCCTATTTTTGGCTTCTTCCCATTTCTCGATGTCTTTTTCATTTGCCACACGATAGATTCTGGTGATGTTATCATCGTCCCGAATCTTCCTTTTTTGCATTTGAAGTCGTACCAGTTCACCTTGTAGGGACACATAGCCAATGTGGTGTCCACTCGGGACATCCACGACTACCGGGTCGCCGGTGTGAAGGTCAAGGTAATCCACGTTTCGAAAGTATTCCTTTCTGCCACCTTTGAACTTTACCTCCACTATATCAAAATTATCGACGGTCGGGATGCCCATGTGGGCAAGCCAGTCGAAAGAATTCATCTTATTACAATCGCTCGTGCCGCAGCTGCCGTTATTTTGACAGCCGCCGGTACCTCCTGAGGAGGTGGAGCAGCTACTACATCCTGACATATATGTATACAGAGTTTTTAAACTCCGATTAGTTTTGGGTTTACTTGATCAATTTTAAGATATCCTGCCCGATATCTTTTCTGAAGTAATGATCCTTCCATGAGATCTTATCGACCGCTTGGAAGGTGTTTTGAAGGGATTCTTCTAAATCTTTTCCTCTTCCCGTGACGGCAATGACTCTTCCACCTTGATTGGTCAGTTCACCAGTTTCTTTCCTGCCTGTACCGGCATGGAAGATAATTGCATTCTGAGCATCGTCGGGAAGGCTAATTGGATGCCCTTTTTGATAGCTTCCAGGATATCCACCGCTTACCATCACTACCGTGGTAGCATAGTCAGGTGAAATCTCTAAGCTATAGTCTTTCAAGTTTTCAGTGCCTATAGCCCAAAGTAAATCCAGAAAGTCACTTTCGATACGGGGCAGGACAGCTTCCGTTTCGGGATCGCCCATCCGTACATTGTATTCGATTACATAGGGTTTGCCTGCCTTATTCATCAATCCGATGAAAAGGAAGCCTTTGTATGGAATATCTTCAATTGCCAAGCCTGCAATCGTGGGTTTAACGATTTGATCCTCTACCAGTGACATAAACTCCTGATCGGCAAAGATCACGGGGCTCACAGCACCCATGCCTCCCGTATTCAGTCCTGTGTCACCTTCTCCAATTCTTTTGTAGTCTTTGGCCTCCGGCAAAATTCGATAGCTTTTACCATCTGTCGCCACAAATACAGAGAGTTCGATTCCTGTCAAAAACTCCTCCACGACAACTTTTGCAGAAGCTTCGCCAAATTTTTGGTCAAGCAGCATCTCCTTCAAGGAGTCCTTAGCCTCTTCCAATGTTTGGCAAATTAATACCCCTTTTCCGGCAGCTAATCCATCGGCCTTTAATACGATAGGAAGGTTTTGTTTTTCCAGATAGGCCAGTCCTTCTTCAATTTGGTTGGCGTCAAAGGTTTCGTAGGCAGCGGTAGGAATTCGGTGCCTTTGCATAAATCGCTTGGAAAAGTCCTTGCTTCCTTCGAGAGTGGCTCCCAGTTTGGAGGGGCCTACGACCGGTAGATTTCGGGTTTTCTCATCTTGAGCTAAGAAGTCTACCAGACCTTTGACCAAGGGCTCCTCGGGGCCTACTACAAGCAGGTTAATTTTATGATGAAGGACGGCCTCTTTGATTTTTTCAAAATCAGCAACTCCCATGGAAAGATTGGTGGCGATTTGGGCAGTCCCGGCATTTCCGGGTGCTACGAAAAGTTGATCACATTTTGGACTTTGTGCAATTTTCCATGCGAAGGCGTGTTCCCGGCCTCCGCTTCCTAGCAAGAGTATATTCATTGAGTAATGTCTAATTTAATTGGCGTGCTCTGAAATAAATTTGATTCGATAGACCCGCAGTTCGTCTTCTGCAAAGTCCTCATCCTCAAGTTCTTCAAGGGCAGGTTTTATATGATCGCTTTCTGCGCTCATAAAATAATCATGGAGAATCTCCTCGCGCTCCTCGTCCATGATATGCTCGATGTAATAATCGATGTTCAACTTGGTACCTGAGTAGATGATCTGTTCAATCTCTTGAAGCAGTTCGTTCATACTGAGGTTGAGGTTTTCAGCAATCTCATCCAAGTCGATTTTACGGTCGATTTGTTGGATGATGGAGATTTTCACTTTGGACCGGGAACCGGCAGTTTTTACCACCACTTCCGAAGCCGTCTCAATCTCATTCTCTTCTACATAGTTGGCGATGAGTTTGAGAAAGGGCCCACCAAATTTAGCTACTTTTCCCATACCAACCCCGTTAATCTGTGCGAGTTCATCGCGGGTAGTAGGGTAGATGGTAGCCATTTCCTCTAAAGAAGGATCCTGGAAAATGACGTAAGGAGGTAGTCCTTTGGCACGGGCTACTTTTTTTCTTTCTGCCTTGAGAAGCTCAAAGAGCTTTTCATCATAGGCTACTCCTCCTGAACTCACCTCGACTTCAGGCTGCTCGTTTTCCATTTCTCGCTCGAAATCATGGTCTTTGAAGAAATCTACCGAGTAAGGAGCCTCTAGGAATGCCTTTCCTTTCTCGGAAACCTTTAAGGTTCCGTAATTTTCAATGTCTTTTTCTAGGAAATTGAAAACCAAGGCTTGTCGTAAAATGGAGGTCCAGGTCTTTGCGGTTTCTTCAGAGCCTTTTCCGTAAACGGCCAGCTTATCATGTTTGTAGCTTTGGATGTAGTCATTCATTTGACCGGTGATCACATCCACTAAGTGTTCCAAGCCAAATCGCTCTTTAGTCTGAATGGCAGCTTCCAAAGCAATTTGAAGGAATTCCATTCCCTCGAATGTTTCGCGGTCTCGCTTACAATTGTCACAATATCCGCAGTCTTCATTAAGGGTTTCCCCAAAGTAGTTTAGGATGAATTTCCTTCTACAAACGCCCGTCTCTGCGTATGCCGCCATTTCTTGAAGAAGAATTCGGGCATTTTCACGCTCCGTGACGGCTTTATCCTTGTTGAATTTATCAAGCTTGACGATATCCTCATATCGGTAAAACATCAAGCAGTGACCTTCCAGGCCATCTCTTCCTGCTCTACCGGTTTCCTGATAATAGCCCTCTAATGATTTGGGTACATCATAATGGATGACATAGCGTACATCGGGCTTGTCAATCCCCATTCCAAAAGCAATGGTCGCTACGATTACATCGACCTCTTCATTTAGAAAATCATCTTGATTTTTGATCCGTACAGCTCCATCCAATCCAGCATGATATGGGGCTGCATTGATTTGATTCACACGAAGGAGATCTGCAATTTCCTCTACTTTCTTTCTACTTAGGCAATAGATGATACCCGATTTCCCTTTATGCGACTTGATGAATTTGATCAGCTGCTTTTTTGTCTCATTCTTTGATTTTGGACGTACTTCGTAAAAAAGATTTGTCCGATTAAATGAGGACTTGAAGATATCAGCACTTTCCATCTGCAGATTTCGCTGAATATCCTGCTGGACTTTTGGAGTAGCAGTCGCGGTCAGGGCAATTATGGGAAGATTGGGGGCGATTTGATAGACAATGGATTTGATTCTCCGGTATTCTGGGCGGAAATCATGTCCCCACTCGGAGATACAGTGTGCCTCATCAATGGCCACAAAACTGATCTTAGCTGATTTTAGGAATTCTACATTTTCCTCCTTGGTGAGGGATTCAGGAGCGACATAGAGTAATTTGGTCTTTTCAGCCAAAACCTCCGATTTAACTCGATTGGACTCTGACTTACTGAGTGTCGAGTTCAGAAAGTGTGCATTGATACCAATTGCATTCAACTGATCCACCTGATTTTTCATCAAGGCTATCAGTGGAGAAATCACGATAGCAGTACCATCACGGACCACGGCAGGCAGCTGATAACAAAGTGACTTACCAGCTCCGGTGGGCATGATGACGAAGGTATTACGATCCTTCAGGAGGTTATCTACAATTGGTTCTTGATTGCCTCTGAATTGGCTAAAACCAAATATTTCTTTTAAATCCGATTTGACTTTTTCTTCCACAGGAACGGGTGCTTTACAGTAATCTGAAAACGGGATTGATCGATTAGTTTTATACCTTTGTCCAAAATTAGTGATTAACGCAGGTAAAATTGAATTTAGCGAAAAATATTAGAAATACTGCCACGAGAGTTTTGCAAAATGAGGCAGATTCGATCAAAAACTTGATTTCATTGCTTGATGAGGACTTCGAGGCCTGTGTTTCCGCTATTTTAGAATCCAAAGGTCGCGTAGTAGTCACGGGAGTGGGGAAAAGCGCCATCATTGCCAATAAGATTGTTGCGACGTTGAATTCAACTGGGACTCCGGCACTTTTTATGCATGCTGCTGATGCTATTCACGGAGACTTGGGAATGGTGCAGCGAGAAGATGTGGTAATCTGCATTTCGAAAAGTGGCAATACTCCTGAGATCAAAGTCCTCGTTCCTTTACTGAAGAAAAGAGGTTCTATTCTAGTCGCCTTGGTGAGCAACACTCAAAGCTACCTCGCCGAGCAGGCCACATTTGTATTGAACGCAACTATAGAGGAAGAGGCATGCCCTCTCAATTTAGCACCGACCAGTAGTACCACTGCCCATTTGGCTTTAGGTGATGCTTTGGCAGTTTGTCTTCTTGAGGCCAAAGGCTTTACCTCGGACGATTTTGCTGAATATCATCCGGGTGGAGCATTAGGAAAGCAGCTTTATTTAAAAGTAGAAGATGTCATTCGTCAGGACGAAATTCCGGTAGTAAGCGAGGATGCCGGCATTCCGGAAGTGATCGTAGAAATATCCGGGAAAAGACTAGGTGCTACAGCGGTAGAGGATTCTCAAGGAAAACTGGTAGGTATAATTACCGACGGAGATCTTCGAAGAATGCTTCAAAAGACCCTGAATATTCAGTCTCTCAAAGCCTCTGACATCATGACTCAAAGTCCCAAGACGATTGCAAAAGAAGAGTATGCAATCCGGGCCTTGAATGTCATGAAAGCACACAATATTACACAGCTGGTAGCTTTAGATGGAGAAAAAATCGCGGGATTTGTTCATATTCACGAACTAATGAAAGAAGGAATCGTCTAATATGATTCATGCACAATAAACCCTACATAGTTATCATGGCCGGGGGAATAGGTTCCCGTTTTTGGCCTTATAGCCGCAGAAAGCGGCCAAAGCAATTTTTGGATATTTTGGGTACTGGAAGGACACTCCTTCAGATGACCTACGATCGATTTAGACAGTTGGCGAGTCCAGAGCAGTTTTTTGTGATTACCTATCGGAAATACGTTGACTTAGTTAAGGAACAATTGCCCGAACTTCATGATTATCAGATTCTTAGCGAGCCTAACCGAAAAAATACTGCGCCTTGCATCGCCTATGCAGGCTATAAAATCCATTCCATTGATCCCAATGCCACGATGATTATCACTCCTTCGGATCACTTGATTCAGCAGGAGAATAAGTTTTTCAAATCCATCAAAAAAGCACTATTGGCGGCTAATGAACCGGGAAGATTGGTGACTTTAGGAATTAAGCCCAACAGGCCTGAGACAGGTTATGGGTATATCCAATATGTGGAAGGCAGTGGAAAAGATGCCCTTAAAGTCAAGACTTTCACCGAAAAGCCGAATATCAAATTGGCCAAAGCATTTATTGATAGCGGTGATTTTGTCTGGAACTCAGGGATATTTATCTGGAAGTGTGCGAGCCTTATTCAGGCCATGGAAAAACACATGCCGGATCTCGCCGAGGTTTTCCAGGAAGGGGAGGAGCACTTTGGTTCGGAAGGTGAAGCAGACTTTATCACCAAGGCCTACTTGCAGTTCAAAAACATCTCAGTAGACTATGGGTTGATGGAAAAATCTTCTGATGTCTATGTGATTCTTGGGGATTTTTCTTGGTCAGATCTGGGTTCCTGGCAAAGCCTGCATGAGGTACGGGAGCAGGATGAGGACGAAAATGTCATCGAAGGCAACGTCATGCTTTACGGTACAAAAAAGAGCTACATCAAATCTGACTCAGGAAAGCTCATCGTAGTCGAAGGTCTTGAAAATTATCTAGTTAGCGATACAGATAATGTGCTATTGATTTGTCCGCTTGATGGGGAAAAGCGCTTCCGTCAGTTTGTAAGCAATGCCCGGAAAAAAGGTGAAGATTACGTTTAGCCTTTGCGCTGCCGGATAACCTCGTAAATCGCTACTCCCGCAGATACGGACACGTTCAAGCTGTCTATATTCCCACTCATCGGTATTTTGACTCGCTCATCCACGATATTCAAAATCTCTTCTGAAATACCATTTTCTTCCGAACCAAGAATCATGGCAACCGGTCCTGAAAAATCCGCTTCATACATTTCCTTTTCAGACTTTTCGGTAACGGCCACCAGCGAAAGTCCCATCTTTTGAAGGTCGCGGCAAGCAAAGAAAAGGTTTTTAACTCGGGCCACCGGAAGGAAATTCAAAGCACCGGCTGATGTTTTGACGGCCTCAGCATTGATTTGAGCGCTACCTTTCTCAGGAATAACTAAAGCATCAACTCCAGCACATTCGGCTGTCCGGGCGATCGCTCCAAAGTTTCGAACATCAGTAATTTGATCCAATACCAAAAGCAGGGGAGACTTTCCTACTGCATAGCAATTGTCAATCACATGATCCAGGGATGCGTAGGTGATCGAAGAGAGATGAGCAATTACTCCCTGATGGTTTTTCCGGGTGATGCGGTTTAACTTACCCTCGGGTACTCTTACGATCGGTATTCCTGCCTGCTTACTTTCTTTAAGCAGTTCTTTAATCAGGTCATTGTTGGACTCTTTCTGAACGAGTATCTTGTCTATCTCCCTCCCTGCATGGATTGCCTCCATCACAGCTCGGGTACCAAAAATAAAATCTTTATCGTGTTCGCCTTTTTCGATCAAAAAGCCATCTTTCCGCTTCTCCATTGGGATATATTTTTGAACCAAACCGGCTGATATGCTCGGGATCGGTTCAGGGTGTAATAGTGTGGGGTGAGTATATTTTTTACCCGGGCAAAGGTAAAGCGAATTTTCGAACTTTCACCGATTCCCTGATAGCTCCAGATTTCCCGATCTAGCGAGAAGGTCACCTCCTGTGGAGGCCCCATGATGATATAGACCATTCCTTTGTCAGTTTTCCACCCTTCCTTGAAATCAGTGAAGAGAATATTCGCAAACTCTACCTGACGAAAATATTCCCGAATCAATTCTTTGGCTGTTTCTGGGTTTCTAGTAAGCTTGAGCCAATATTCGTCAAGAGCCTTCTTTTTGTCGGAAGCTGCCAGTAAATCTTCGTGTTCCTTTCTTGTCGAAATGTAAGTGACCATCTCTACCATTTCTTCCCAATCCTTCACTTTCGGAAATGCTTCGTGGGTAGTTTTAAGCAAAAGGCCTGAAGCCTCAGCTGTGTCCTGCTGAAAGAAGTAATAGCCTAATTGGTCGAGTTGCTTGGGGATGTTTTCCAAAAAATCTCCCTGATCCACTACTTCCAATTCCATTGGCACAGGTGCTGGTTTAGTTTCCATAGGAGGGTAGGGGACATCGAAATTCATGGGATAATAAAAGGAATGAAGCGTCGGTCCTTTGGTGGTTTTGAAAAGTAGGGCCTCTCCGGCATTCAGGTAATTTTGGTCAAAAGGGACTTCATTTGCATAGTATGCTCCGAAGGTAGGATGGGATTCAACAAATGCGCTTTTCAGATCAATATGGTAATGATATTCATCGCCTTGCCGTGTGTCTAAAGCCGTAAAAAGCACCATGAGTTGCTCTTTTTCCTCTTCGATTTCGATAGTTTTCTCAAAAACCCAATGCCGATCTGTGTCATAGACCAAATCAGCCGGACCGAAAAGCTGCGTATCCTCTGGCTCAATGGGGATGTCATAGCTATCTAAAAGCGCATAGGAAAAGCTGTAGGCATTGTATTCGGGATTTTCTTCAATTTTCTCAGCGATAAACTGCACTTTGAATTGCGTCTCACTAATCTGTACCGGAATGATTTTCAAGCCTAAACGGGAATAGCGGGAATATCGAAGAGCTTGGTTGATATTGCTGAGGGACTTTTGCGCTAGCGATTGAAATGGGAGAGAGATAATCAGTAGAAAAAATATCCGAAGAAGGAGGTTTTTCTGCATCATGGGTTCAAATTCTAGGGTTTTAAAAATTAAACTTACTTTTGCCAAAATAGTAAAATTTTACATGGCTACCTACACAACGGAAATCGCCTCAGATAAGTTGGTGAGCGATAATCCTATTCATCAACGACTACTCAAAGCATACATTGCAGCCAAGCCCTGGATTAAGGGAGATTTGCTCGAAATAGGCTGCGGAGAAGGACGAGGAGTGGAGACTTTATTACCTCTGGCAACCTCTTATGTTGGGATTGATAAGATCGGAGAGGTGATCTCAGACCTACGTCAGCGCTTTCCGGGAGTGGATTTTCGACAGGCTGTGATACCGCCTTTTGAAGGCTTTGGGGATGAAAGCTTCGATACAATTGTGAGCTTTCAGGTGATTGAGCATATTCAGGATGACCGGCTTTTTCTTCAGGAAATCTACAGGATGCTAAAGCCCGGTGGAAAGGCAATTATTTCTACTCCGAATAATACACACACCCTTTCCCGAAATCCTTGGCATGTTCGTGAATATGTCCCGCAGGAGCTGATTGATTTGGCTGAGGGAATTTTTGACAAAGTGGAAGCCAAAGGAATCGGAGGAAATGAAAAAGTATGGAATTATCATGAGGCCAATCGGAAGTCGGTTCAGAAAATCATGCGATTCGATGTTCTGGACTTACAGCATAGACTTCCCGCTTGGATTCTGCGGATTCCCTATGAGATCCTTAATCGGATGAACCGAAATAAACTGCATCAGGAGCAAGGGGATTCAGTCGTGCAAATCACCCATGAAGACTATCCGCTTGTAGAAAATGCTTCAGAGGGACTGGATTTGTTTTATGTGCTCTGGAAGAAGGAAAAGTAAAAAACAAAAGAGGCTGGATTCATAACCCAGCCTCTTTTTTTATCTCGTCGGACGTAAGCCTCCTGATTCTTGGGGGCCTAATAAGGAGTCCATTCTGAGTTGTAATTCTTCCGCTTTTTCGGTGTATCCTCGCTCTTCCAAAAGTGGGATGAAGTAGCGAATCATTTCGATCGAGATCATCATATCCCGGTCATAATCCCGATTTTCTTCCAGATAAAACTCGATCATATCCAAAGAGCGCTTGGAAACTTTATCCACGATATCCAATGCCTTGTCGTCTTCACCTACTTCAAAGAAAAGCGGTACAGACTGTCCACTGGAAAGATCGTATGGGATAGCCTCATCCGGCATGACTTCGAGCCCTTTATTTAGCACCTCCGCTGCCCGGTCAATTTGGTCACGGTCGAGTAGAGCCATAGCAATGCTGTTGACAGCACTTCGATGATTGGAGGCGAATCTACGATACTCTTCATCTAAGTAAGCGTCTGGATTATCCATCCCACGGAAGGCAAACTTCTCCATGAAATTTTCATAGGCCAAGTCAGCATTCACCAATTCTTCCCGAATGAACGATGGCTTGCGGATGGGTAGCAGTCGGTATGTCAGTCCTTCCATCACCACGTGATCGGATACATTGATTCCAATAGTGGCTAGGGAGGTATTGTTGAAGTAGATCGGTCGCTCCCAATTGTTGGTAGCGATTAAGTCGATCAACATCATGGTTCCTTTGGTCACATACTGACCTTTGATCTGCAAGTTGATTTGCGGGGTAAAAAGCGGTTCGAATTCCTCGGGAATGATTCCTTTTTGGAACACAGCCGCACTGTCCACTTCCAAAATCAGATTCCTGGACGGCACCATATTGATCTCGCTTTTTCCTCCCGTCTGCATTTTGAGCAGATTAGAGCCGGAGTTAAGCAATTTGATGTATTCTCGAGCTGAAATCGCATCGAGACCTTCCCGCTCCATGACATACAAGACATCATTGGTTCCTTTTTGGTAGCGCTCAGGAGAAAGCGAGAAGGGAAGTGGCTCAGATTCATTGGCTGGTCGAGTCATCTGATCTACGTACCAGTCCGTATCAAAATAGCTGAGTACAATCACCCTTACATCCGTACGGAAACCTTCCACTTCCTGAACATACCACAGCGGGAAGGTATCATTGTCTCCTCCTGTGAAAAGGATAGCATTTGGAGCACAGGATGCAAGAAAGTTTCTCGCTGCATCTACGGAGAAATAGCGTCCTTTTCGATTGTGGTCATTCCAGTTTTCGGCAGCCATCAGACCCGCTACCGGTAAGGTCAGTAGAGTAGCAATGATTCCGGCTGTTGCCAGGTTTTTGGTGACTTTCCCCAGTCCATGAGCAATAGCTAGGACACCCATTCCAGCCCAAATGGCGAAGGCATAGAAACTACCCACATAAATGTAGTCTCGCTCCCGAGGTTCGACAGGGGGTGAATTGAGGTAAAGTACCAAGACCACTCCCATCATCAGGAAGAGCATTAGATTCACATAAAAGGACTTCGGGTCAACTTTGGCTTGGAAAAACAAGCCGATGATTCCCAATAGGAGTGGAAGCATCAGGTAGTTGTTATGCCCCTTATTCTCTTTGATATAATCCGGAAACTTGTCCGAAAAGGCGTCAGTAATTCCGATCCAAGGAGCATCGGTAAAATCGCTTTCCCTACCGGAGAAATTCCACATAAAATAGCGCCAATACATATGTCCCAGCTGATGACTGAACATAAAGCGCAGATTGTCTCCAAAGGTCGGATCCTGTCCTTCCCGAAGTCCGAGTTTTTGACGGTAAATCCGCTTGTGGTTTTCCTGAGTCGAATAGACTCGTGGGAGAATAGTGGTTTTCTCTTTTTCGTAAGTATTTACGAGTTGATAGTCAGCAATCTCGTATTTGTCTTTACCCTTTCGGTAAATGGGATCACCTTCTACTTGATCTGTGAGCTTGGCGGTGAAATACTGCCCATGAAGTAGGGGACGGTAGCCATATTGCTCACGCTTCAGGTAAGAGACATAGCTAATAATGTCCTTGGGAGCGTTTTCGTTGATAACAGGATCTTGATTTGCCCGAATAACGATCAGCGTGTAGGAACTGTAACCGATCAAAATAAAGATTAAGGAAAGCAGGATGGTGTTCAGTCCCGCCATTTCTTTTTTATAGGAATAGCGATAGCCAAAATACAAGGCAGTGAAGAATGCTGCGATAAAGAAAATAATTCCTGACCCGAAAGGTAGACCAAGGCTATTGACGAAAAATATCTCCGTCGAGCCAGCTAGACTTGGAAGGCCTGGGATAATGATGTTATTGATGATGACCAAAGCTACCCCTCCGAGTACAAATGCGATTGCAGCGCCTTTGAGATTTGGGTTAGGATATTTTTTGAAATAATAAATCAGTGCCAATGCGGGCAAAGCTACCAAATTGAGCAAGTGAACACCGATGGAAAGACCTACCAAATAAGCAATGAAGATCATCCACTTATTTTCCTCTCTAGGGTCCTTGATGACATCCCACTTGAGGAAAGCCCAAATGACAATGGCCGTAAAGAAGGAGGACATGGCATAAACTTCCGCCTCAACAGCCGAAAACCAAAAGCTATCTGAGAAAGTGTAAATCAGGGAACCAACGATCCCCGCTCCCAAAAGGCTGATGGTCTGTCCTTTGCTTTCTTCACCCGAAACGACCCCGAAGAGCTTTCTTCCAAAAAGAGTGATGGACCAAAACAAAAATAAAATGGTCAATCCGGAGAAAACTGCTGATCCCACATTCATCCAATAGGCGATCTCCAGTTCATTACCAAAAGCCATAAAGCTAAACATCCGATACACCAATAAAAAGAAAGGTGCACCGGGAGGGTGGGGTACTTGGAGCTTATAGGAAACGGCAATGAATTCTCCCGGATCCCAAAAACTGGCCGTTTGTTCTACTGAAAGAATATAGACTAATGTCGCTATCACAAACACCACCCAGCCGGTGATGTTGTTGAGTTGCTTAAAATTGAGCATCAATACGGTAATTTTAGACGGACGAAAATAGGAAATTTATTCCCAAGAGAATTTTTTTTAGCACTTTTTAAAAAAATGATGAGGAACTGCTCCTGTGATAAATATTACTGATTTGCTTTTGACCTGCCTTTACTTTTGTAGAGTAATTTAAAAACAAGCAGTATTATGAGCGCACAACCAAAAACCTTTCAGGAACTGATAAACGGGGACACTCCTGTATTAGTAGACTTCTTTGCCACTTGGTGCGGTCCCTGCAAAATGATGCAGCCGATTCTCGAAGATACATCCCGTCAATTGGGTGACCGGATCAAAATTGTCAAAGTAGATGTGGATAGAAATCCTTTAGCTGCTTCCACTTTCCAAGTACGAGGAGTGCCAACTTTGATCTTATTCCAAAAAGGAAAAGTCCTTTGGAGAGAGTCAGGTGTGGTGCCTGCTCATCAATTGGTTAAAGTCATCGAATCCCAATTGATGGTAAATGCTTGATTCTGATGTGACAAAAGTCATTTAAAAGGCTTTAATCACTTCTTAAATTTGATTATTATTTGATAGAAACTTAATAAACAGAACCTATGAAGATCGAACAAATCTATACCGGATGCTTGGCTCAAGGAGCCTACTACATCGAGTCAGACGGCGAAGCAGCCGTAATTGACCCACTAAGAGAGGTACAACCTTACATTGAAAAAGCTGAGCGCCGAGGCGCAAAAATCAAGTATGTATTGGAGACTCACTTCCATGCAGACTTCGTTTCTGGTCACCAAGACTTGGCTGAAAAGACAGGTGCCAAGATCGTATACGGTCCTACAGGAATGAAAATGGGTTTTGACGCCATTGTGGCTGAAGACAATCAGGTTTTTGAACTAGGAAAGGCCAAAATCAAAGTCATTCACACTCCCGGGCATACGATGGAGTCCGTTTGCTACCTTCTCATCAATGAAGAAGGCAAGGAAGAGGCGTTATTTACGGGTGACACCTTATTTATCGGAGATGTTGGCCGTCCGGACTTAGCTCAGAAAGTTGTAAAAGATTTGACGCAGGAGAAACTGGCAGCTCACCTTTATGACTCCTTGAGAAATAAAATTATGCCTCTTTCAGATGACTTGATCGTCTATCCAGCACATGGTGCAGGATCTGCTTGTGGTAAAAATATGAGTAAGGAGACTTCGGATACTTTGGGCAATCAAAAGAAGACCAATTATGCGCTTCAAGAGATGACAAAAGAAGAGTTTATCAAAGAAGTATTGACTGGATTGACTCCTCCTCCGGCTTATTTCCCTCAAAACGTTCTGATGAATATTCAAGGCTATGACAGCATTGATGAGGTATTGGAGCGAGGTATCAGACCATTGAGTCCAAATGAATTTGAAGCTGCTGCAAATGAGACGGGAGCGATGATTTTGGATACTCGTGATGCGCAGGTCTTTGCCAAAGGATTTATCCCAAATTCCATCAATATCGGAATCGACGGAAGCTTTGCCGTATGGGTGGGAGCGATGATCCCTGACCTGAAGCAAGAAATTCTAGTAGTTGCAGAAGAAGGTCGTGAAGAGGAAGTAATTACCAGATTGGCACGAGTAGGATATGACTTTGCCATTGGATACCTACAGGGAGGCTTCAAAGCATGGAAAGAAAGTGGTCATGAAGTAGATTCCATCACATCTATCTCTGTAGACGAATTGGCGAAAATCAAGGAAGGGGATCCTGGTATCCACATTCTGGATGTGAGAAAGAACTCCGAATTCATGTCAGAGCATGTAATTGATGCTGAAAATGCGCCATTGGACTACATCAATGATTCCATGCTGAAAGTGAAGAAGGATGAAACCTACTATGTACACTGTGCAGGAGGCTACCGCTCCATGATCTTCAATTCAATTTTGAAGGCGAGAGGATATGATAATTTGATTGATGTGGCAGGCGGTTTTACCGCGATCAAAGAGTCAGGCAAATTGAAAGTTTCTGACTATGTGTGTCCAACTACTTTACTCTAAAGAATAGTATAGAAAAGTTGCTTAATCCCAAAATGGCAGGCCGAAAGGCTTGCCATTTTTGATATCACCCGATCTGATGTGATCAAAGTCACAATTTTATGTCAAGAATGAAACGCAATTTTGCAGTGCTTTTGCTGAGCCTAGTTAGTATAGGATATGGAGTTACTGATGTGGCAGCTCAGCATGGTCATGCAGAGGAGGTAGAGACTCCTTCAGATCAGAAATTATTCGGAAAAGTCCTTCGTGAGGGTTCATTCGAATTCCACCTTCGTTCTTTCTTTATGAGTACCGTCAATCAAGGTGACTTGATGGATTACAGCACCTGGGGAACGGGTGCAGGACTAGGTTACTTTAGTCCAAGATGGAAAGGTTTTGGATTGGGTTTCAGTGGATTCTTTGTTTTCAGGCATTATGAAAATAATATTCAAAAGCTAGATCCAATTACCGGAGTAGGAAATCGCTATGAAATCCTACTTTATGATGTTCATCACCCAGCAAATAACAAGGATATGGATCGTCTGGAAGAGTTGTTCCTCTCGTATCAGAAAGAAGATCTTTCAGTTTGGGTAGGGAGGCACCACTTTGAAAGCCCCCTTTTGAATGCTTCCGACAATAGATTGCGTCCAAATTTATTTAGTGGACTGTCTGTAGATTATACTCCGGGTAAATTCCATTTCAATGGAGCTTGGTTTTCTCATGTGATCTCCCGAGGATCCTTAGAGTGGTTGCCGGTAGAGGAGTCCTTTGGATTTTATAGCACAGGAAGAAATCCACTGGGATCTGATGACTCTTACAAGCATCATATCGAATCCAAGGGGATAGGGATATTTGGAGTGGAGTATTTGATTAATTCATTACATATCCAATCTTGGAATTACCTTGCTGAAGGTGTCTTTGGAATTTCCTTTTTGCAAGCCACTGGTTCTGCAAAAAGCTCTGGAACTACTGACTGGGTTTGGGGTGTTCAAGGTTTTGCTCAAACAGCTCTTGGAAATGGAGGAAATCCAGAACCAGAAAAAGCTTACATTCTCCCAAATGAAAAGTCATTTGGAATGGGGTTAAGGGCAGGGTTGAAGTGGCCACATGCACTTCTTACTTTCAATTACTTGGGGATATCCGACCACGGAAGGTTTCTATTTCCAAGGGAATGGGGAAGAGAGCAGTTCTTTGTAAGCCTTCAGCGAGAGCGATTTGAAGGCCTAGGTGGGGGGAACTCCTTTATGGTGCAGTATGATCATACCTTTATCCATGACAAATTAAAAGTAAGCGTAGGGGCTTCCCATACGGATACTGCTGATTTTGAAGATGTAAGGTTGAATAAATATGGAATTCCAAACTATTATCACTTCAGCGGATTGATCGATTATCGGTTTGATGGATTCTTCAAGGGATTGGACTTGCAATTATTGGTGGTGGGGAAAAGGCAATATGCCAATCAAGTCACGCCTATTGAATATGTAATCAATCGGGTGAATATGGTAAATACCTCAATAATATTGGATTATAGATTTTAAATTAGAAAAACGAATAAATAAATATGAATCAACTTATGGAATGGATTACTCAACCCTGGCCCTGGTATGTGGCTGGTCCTTTGATCGGACTGACAGTGCCGGCGCTATTAATCTTAGGAAATAAAACCTTTGGTATTTCCTCTTCACTTAGACACGTCTGCGCGGCCTGTGTACCAGCAGGTATACCCTTCTTTTCTTACAACTGGAAGAAGGAAATGTGGAATCTTCTCTTTGTACTCGGCGTGTTGATAGGAGGCTTTGTAGCAACCAACTTCCTAGCCAACCCTGATTCAATTATTGTCTCAGAAGCAACTCAGGCAGATTTGAAGGCATTAGGTGTTACTGATTTTGGTAACTTATTGCCAGCTGACATTTTCTCTTGGGAGAATCTATTTACTGCCAAAGGGCTTCTTTTCTTCGTGATCGGTGGCTTTATGGTAGGTTTTGGAACTCGCTATGCGGGTGGATGTACTTCAGGCCATGCAATCATGGGGATCAGCTCCCTGCAATGGCAGTCAGTGCTAGCCACAGTTTTCTTTATGATCGGTGGTTTCTTGATGACGCACGTTTTGCTTGAGCCTTTAATGAAATTGGTAGGATTTTAATAGATAAATGATGAAAGTAGCAGAAAAGCCAACAACGATACAGGATCCTCATTGTGAGGCTCCCAACTTGCGAAAGCACGAAGATAAAGGACTAGAATTGCTGAAATACTTGATTTTGGGTGTTCTTTTCGGAATTGTCTTTGTCAAAGCAGAGATTATTTCCTGGTTTCGAATTCAGGAAATGTTCAGACTTCAGTCCTTCCACATGTATGGAGTGATAGGATCAGCAGTGGTGACGGGGATTATCTCGATTCAAATCATCAAGCGTTTTAATATAAAAACCATCCATGGTGAGACTATCAATATTCCAAATAAGGAATTTAGAAAAGGGCAGGTGATCGGAGGATTTATCTTCGGATTAGGCTGGGCCTTGACCGGAGCATGTCCAGGACCATTGTTTGCTCAGATAGGTAGTGGATATACCGTGATTTTGGTTACTTTGATTTCTGCCTTGGCTGGAACTTGGGTTTACGGAAAGTTTGCCGATAAGCTTCCGAATTAAACCAGCAAAGAATTAGAGGCCGTTGTTTAGTAAGCAGCGGCCTTCTTACATTCAAGCAGTCAATAAGATAGCTTTCCTTCAGATGTAGCTGTGGAATTAAACTTGAAAATTCCTTGCTAAAAATATGGGAAAGCCTTTTGCAAAATTGAGAAAGGTCTTACTTTTGCAAACCGAAACAGAGATATTTGTCTCGGTTGAATAGAGGAGTGGCAGAGTGGTCGTCCCGATAACTATCGTGGAGCGGCGGACTTGAAAACAACTCAATCAAATAGAGGAGTGGCAGAGTGGTCGATTGCGGCGGTCTTGAAAACCGTTGTACCGCGAGGTACCGGGGGTTCGAATCCCTCCTCCTCTGCAAGAGAAAACCAGTTCTATAAAATGGACTGGTTTTTTTGTTTCTACATAATCGGAAAATGGTGTGGAGGGATGAGAACCCTTGGGTTTGAAATCGACTGAAAGGAGATTCGCGAGGGGACGTGCGGCATGCCATGCGGGTATGAGCAATCCCCGACTGATCGCCGATCTGAACGAACTGGCAGTGATTACCCAACGGGCAGGGGGTGCCAATCCGATAGCCCTTCTGAATCTGGCGGATATCATCGCCAAGGATTTTCAGAAGAAAGAGAGTCCGGAAGCTTATATGATCTATGCCCTGTATGACAGGGATAGTAACCGGTATGAAGTGGGCAAGAAAGTGCTCAGTAAAAGTGCGGCCAACCAGCATGAGGTATTGGAGGAAAACCTGTATATTGAACAGGGCGGGTTTATGGAAACCTTTGTGGTAAACGAAACCTCAGAGGATGTCTGGTTTGACAATATGATGGTAATGAGCGTGAGCTCGGTGATCGTACAGGAGACCCACTACGATCCATGGGGTCTGGAGTTGACAGGATTGGGGTATACCCACGGTGGGATTAAGGCAAATAATTATCTATACAACGGCAACGAAATCCTTAGTGAACTCAACCTGAATTTATACGACTTCAAATCAAGGTTTTACGATCCTGCAATTGGACGGTTTATAAGCATCGACGTGCTGGCCGACCACCCAAGACAAATTGGGATATCCCCGTACCAGTTCAGTTGGAACAACCCGATCAGGTACAATGATCCTAACGGGGAGTGTCCTGATTGTTGGGAATTTTTAAAAGGATTTGGTCGTGGTGTGGGATCCGGTGCACAAGGAACCTGGAACTTTGTGACCAATGATGCCTGGAAGGCCGATACATGGAAAGCAACCAGCAATCTGCTTTTGGGTGCTGCTGCTTTGGGGCCTACGGGCAATTCGAGCAATCTGTATGCAGTTGATGCGGCGTTGGGTACAAACACCATGGGTGCGGTCGGCGGGGTTTCGGCCGCTATTGATAACGCAGTTGACAAGGTGGCAAGCGGGGATCCTGGTGCTATTGGAGAAGTTGCGGGAGGAGCGGCCTGGGCAGGCGTGGAAGCTTTGGCAGGAAGCAAGGGAGCGGGGTTATTGACCAAGCCGGGGAAAATTTCAAATGTAGTACCAAGTAGGGTGGCGGGGGTTATCCCTGGGGATGTTACAGATGTT